>NZ_JASBOF010000002.1:0-170321 GCF_039907195.1 Corynebacterium sp. c3Ub_189
GCATATGCTCGCGAAGGCTCCAATGTTTCCAGCTACTGCCTCAAATGAAAGGTCTTACTGGTTGATGCGCCATGGGACGCTGTTCTTCGGCAGCATGCCGTGGGTGTAGAGGTAGTCAATGGTGGACAGGATGCCCAGCACCGTGCCGCCGCCTACGAGCGCAGCCAGGAAGGAGAACCCTGCGACGGAAGACATGTCTACGTCCTTGCCGTCCTTACCGTTGATGCCATCGCGGCCGTCACGTCCGTCGCGGCCATCGCGACCATCCTGGCCGTCTTCGCCGTCGCGGCCATCCTTACCGTCCTGGCCATCCTCACCGTCTCGGCCGTCACGACCATCGCGTCCATCGCGGCCGTTCTCGCCATCCTTACCGTCACGACCGTCACGACCATCGCGGCCGTTCTCGCCATCCTTACCGTCACGACCGTCACGACCATCGCGACCGTCGCGGCCATCCTGGCCATCCTGGCCGTCCTTACCGTCTACGCCATCCTGGCCGTCTTTGCCCGGAACAACCGCAGCTTCGGTAGTGGAAGGTTCGGTGGATTCCTCAGAGGTCGGCTCTTCAGCGGAAGTTTCTTCTGCGGAGGTCGGCTCTTCGGTGGCCGTTTCTTCAGCGGAGGTCTCCTCGGTGGAGGTCTCTTCTGCGGACTCAGACGGGGTGGTCTCCTCAGAGGTAGCATCCTCAGAAGCCGGAGCCTCGGAAGTGGTCTCCTCAGAGGAAGGCTCCTCAGAAGGGTTGTCCTCAGCAGGCTGGTCCTTGGTCTTTTTGCCGTTGAGCATATCGGAGCACAGCTGGCCGGCTGGGGCGTTCACGGCCGCGAGATCGGAAGCTGCGGTGGAGATGTTGTTCAGGGAGTCTTCGATGCTCTTCTGCTGGTCCTTGCTCAGCTTCAAGTCGCCAGCAACGCCGGCACCAGGAACCAGGCCGGCGATGGTAACGGCTGCATTAAAGAGCTTGAGGATTACCTTGGTGCCCTTACCAAAGACACCGTCTGCGAACTTGAGCAGGCCGGAAACGGTCTTCTTAGCGCCTTCCGGGTTGTTCATATCAACGTCGGCATCGGCGTTATCGATACGGCCGATGGCCATGCCCTGGGCCCGGGAGAGATCCCAAGTCACGGTCTTGTCCTTCTCGCCTTCCTTGACCAGCTTGGCAATGCCGTCCCAGGTCTTGCCGGAAATCTTGTCAATGAAATCGGCCGGAACCAAGTCACCGACAACCGGGATGA
This sequence comes from Corynebacterium sp. c3Ub_189, assembly GCF_039907195.1. Taxonomy (NCBI): domain Bacteria; kingdom Bacillati; phylum Actinomycetota; class Actinomycetes; order Mycobacteriales; family Corynebacteriaceae; genus Corynebacterium; species Corynebacterium sp. c3Ub_189. The sequence continues at coordinate 1,233 of NZ_JASBOF010000002.1, forward strand.
TCTCCCAGACGGTCTTGAGGATCTTTTCGCCGCCATCGTAGAAGGCCTTAGCCAGCGCAAGCTTGAGGTCAAGCATGTTGCCTTCCTTGTCAGGGGCATCAGTTACCTCACAAACGAGCTTGTCCCTCTTCTCATCCTTGACCACCTTGACGTTGACGTCGCCGTTGGAGGCCTCGGTCTGTGCAAGTTCCTCGAGGGTGGTCGGCTTTGCAGACTCCTCAGAAGCCGGAGCTTCGGCGGTCTCCTCCGCGCCGTCTACGGCGTACGGGGTGATGGACTCGGCAGCGTCTTCTTCCGCATCGAGTTCTTCCATCGCCTTATCGCCGGCGTTGTTTTCCTCCAGCAGGTTGCCGTCTTCATCGAATTCGATGCCGTTGAGGCTTACGGTATCGTCGGTGGTCTTTTCCTCGACGAAGGTGGTGTCGTCAGCCGCGACGGCGGTAGGCACAACAGTGATGGAAGAGAAGGTGGCTACGGCCACTGCGCTGGCAATAAGGCGAGAAGTTCGGCGTGCGCCCATGGATTAACTCCCTGTAAATGTGATTATAAATGAGATTGCGCTCGCCGCGTGTGGATGGTGCTAGGTCGCGGCGTTCGCATGGACAGGGAATACCGTACAGCGCGTTAAGAGTATTTTCTACTTAGATTTTAAGGTTGACTTAGCAACAATACCGCTGGATACAGCACCCAAGCCACTGAACAGGCATAACAGAAATTGTATGGAACGGCCGTTAACCTAAAATTTCCCTAAATGCTTCCCCGAATTGGGGCACCCTAGTGCAGAAAACTTCAACGGCCACCGAGAGAGGGAATCTCGGTGGCCGTGAACATCCCCTTGCGTGAAACAAGGAAGTCTATGTGATTTATGCAGTTGTAGCCCGGCGGGCCGCCTCGCGCTTAGCGCGGACCTTTTCCACCACTGCAGCAACGCGGGCGCGCTCTTCTAAGAACTGCGGTGGGTTATGCCCGCGCATCGTGCGGACATAGGCCGGGTGGGTATCCAGCACCGTGTGCTTCCATGCTTGAACCGCAATGAGTGCGGACTCGCCGGTGCGCTTGTACAAGTGCGGCAGCGAGACCATATCGAGGTTGCGGGCCACGGCGTCGGTTTGCGCGAGCACGTACTCGACTACCTCGCGGAGGTAATCCGCCACGGCCTGGGTGCGAGAGCGCAGGGACTCGGCCAGCTCGTGCACCACGATGGGCTTGGAGATGGGGAATCGCTCATCCAATAGGCGCGGGGTAAGTTGTTCCGGCTCTTCCACGTCATTCACGCCGGAAGAAGCGGCGGAAATGGTACCGGAGCGCACACCGGAGACCAGAGCTTGGCGCAGGCCCATCAGCTCGCCCACACAACGGCCGGAGTCAACGCGGGCGTCTTCGACGATATCGCCCAGCTCAGCTAGGCAATCCATGCACAGCTCTTCGTCCCAATCCTCGATGGCTTCAATGAGGTGCTCGAGATATTCTGCGACTTCGTCGCCGATATTGTAAATCTCTTGCGTAAGCTCGCGGTGGCGCAGCTCGGCGGCGATTTTATGCATAGGCTTCGAGCCACTCCTTCCACGGTCCCATTTCTAACCTCTAGTAGAGGTTGAGGTTTGCTGTAACGCCTCACGACTTTATGCGAGATCCGCCGCCGCAAGCGCGCGACACTCCGAAGCCATTCACAGGTTTATGGCAGGTTCGCCCGCACTGAAGCAAAGATGGTGGGGTGAGCTGCAGAAGGGGGCGTCGGCAAGCAGGGCATAAAGAAACACCCGAGGGAATTCCCTCGGGTGTACCCGTCGCGCAGCCTAGCGCTTGTACAGGTGCTCGATGGCTGCAGCATAGCGCTGCGCTACCACGTTGCGCTTAACCTTCATGGTGGGGGTCAGCTCATTTTCTTCCTCGGTAAGGTCAGATTCGAGGATGTAGAACTTCTTGATGCCCTCCGCATGGGAGACGGTGGCGTTGACCTGGTTGATGGCATCCTGCAGCTCTGCGCGCAGGGTCGGATCGGTGGCCAGCTCGCGCATGGAGCGATTCTCCGGAATGTTGTGGTCCAGCTTCCAGCGCTTCAAAATGTCCGGATCCAGGGTCAGCAGCACGCCAACGAAGGGCTTGCCATCGCCTACCACCATGGCCTGGGAGATAAGCGGGTGTCCGCGCAGGATATCCTCCATCGGGCCAGGCGAGACATTCTTGCCGCCGGCCGTGACAATGAGGTCCTTCTTGCGGCCGGTGATAACGAGCTTGCCGTCCTCATCAATCTCACCCAGATCGCCGGTGTTGTACCAGCCATCCTCGAGGGCCTCGGCCGTGGCTTCCGGATTATTCCAGTAACCGTGGAAGACGATATCTCCCTTGATGCAGATTTCGCCTTCATCGTTGATGCGGAAGGTCACGCCACCCATCGGCGGGCCAACGGTGCCGATGGACTGATCCACAAAGTCCACCGCGGCCGCGGCGGCGACCTCGGTCAAGCCATAGCCCTCATAGACCGGGATGCCGATGCCGCGGTACCAGTGCAGCAGGTCGTGGCCCATGGCGGAGCCGCCGGTAATGCAGTACTTCACGTTGCCGCCCACGCCCTTACGGATGTTGGAGTACACCAGCTTGTCAAAGACCTTGTGCTTGGCCTTGAGGAAGCGGTCCGGCCCCTCCGGCTTATCCAAAGCCTTGGAGTACTCGATGGCTACCTTCTCGGACTGCTCAAAAAGCAAGGTCTTGATACCGGAATCGGCCACCTTTGCGGCAGCAGAGTTGCGCACCTTCTCAAAGACGCGCGGCACGCCCAAAATGACATTCGGGCGGGAGCGGGCGAACTCGATAGAAATGGTGGAAAAGTCCGACCAGTGGTTCTGGGAGGCGCCGCGCATGGCCACCGCAATGGATACCGCGCGGGCAAAGACGTGGGCCAGCGGCAGGAAGGTCAGGGTATGGCTGCCCGGCACGGCGAAGATGCCGATGGGGTTGGTGCACAGGCCACGGGTCTGGGCCAGCCAATTGCGGTGGGTCAGGATGCAGCCCTTGGGGCGTCCGGTGGTGCCCGAGGTATACACCAGGGAGGCCAGGTCATCGGTGGAGGTGGCCTTGATGCGGGCGTAGACCTCGTCGGCGGTCACGCCGCGGCCCTCAAACTTCAAGGTATCGATGGCAGAAGAGTTGATCTCCAACACGCGGCGCAGCTGCGATGGGGAGCCCTTGAGGTTCGGCTCGCCGTCTTCTTGCAGCACCAAGTTTTCTACCAGCTCGGAATGCTCGCGGGTTTCCGTGATGGCGAGCACGGCGCCGGAGTCCTCAATGATCCAGCGCACCTGGGAGGCAGAAGAGGACGGATAGACCGGCACGGAGGCGGCACCGGCGGCCCAGATGGCGAAGTCCAGCAGGGACCACTCATAGCGGGTGGCAGAGATGAGGGCGACGCGATCCCCCTGCTGCACACCCAGGGCGATAAGTCCCTGGGCTACTTCAAAGACCTCATCGATGAATTCTTTGCCCGTAACGTTGACCCACTCGTAGTTAGCCGGGCGGGTGAACATGACGCCGTGAGGGCGCTTCTTCGCGGTGTCCATCAGGGCGGTCAGGCAGGTTTCGCCCGGCTCGATAGTAAATTGCGCTGGGGTATGCACTTCTTGCAGGGTCACGCGGTGTCCTTTCGAACAGCTAATTATTAATCTCCGCCTACTGTACCAATCTGTTCCCCAGCAGGCGCGTTGTCCCCGTGGCACAATGTGGCCTGTGACTACCCGCGACTTGCTTGAAGAACTCGCTCAGCGCCACGGCGTGGCCACCAGCTATACCTCCCAGTCTGGTTTCCCCGTCCACGTCGCTGATGACACTATTGCCTATACCCTGCGCGCCTTGGGCGTGGCCATCGATGACAATCCAGACGATGCGGCGCTAACGCAGCTGCTTTACGACGACTACCTGGACCGCTCCTCCCAGCCCCTCCCCCACTGCGTGGTCGCACCCCAGGGCCAAGAGCGCGGGTTCGTGGTCCACGTGCACGCGGGCGATGCCGCCAACGTACACATTGAGTTGGAGGAAGGAGGCACCCGCGAGGTCTACCAGGATCCCAATGATGCCCCAGACGCGAACGTCGATGGCACGCTTTGGGGCGAGGCGAGCTTCCACATCCCCGGCGATCTGCCCATGGGATACCACGAGTTGGTGCTGGAGTCCGGGGGCACCGGCAAGCATGCCTGCCCGCTAATTATCACCCCGGCGCGCCTTTCTACGGCCGATGAGTTTGTGGAGCGCCCCATTAGCGGCGTGATGGCGCAGCTCTATTCGGTTCGCTCGGAGTCTTCTTGGGGTATCGGTGATTTCCAAGATTTGGGGCAGCTAGCTGAAACACTCGCACCGCACGCGGATTTCTTGCTGGTCAACCCGCTACATGCCGCCGAACCGCTACCACCGGTCGAGGACTCGCCGTACCTGCCCACCACGCGGCGCTTTATCAACCCGCTCTACTTGCACATCGAGTCCATCCCGGAGCTCAAGCTCCTACCGGAGGACTTACAGGATGATGTGCGCGAGCTGGCGGAGGAGTTTCGCCAGCGCAACCGCAGCGCCGAAGAAATAGAGCGCGACACCATTTTTGAGGCTAAACTGCAGGTGCTGCGCGAGCTCTTTAACTACCAGCCCTCCCCGGAGCGCGAAGAGGCCTTCGTGCGCTACGCCCGCGAGGAGGGCCGTGGCCTGCGCGATTTCGCGTATTGGTGCGCGCAACAAGACGCCGCCGCGCAGTCGGGCCAGCGCCATGCCGAGGGCCTGGACATGGACAAGCTCACGCGCTTTTATTCCTGGCTGCAGTTCCTGTGCGATGAGCAGCTAGCCGCGGCGCAGCAGCGCGCACTCGATGCCGGCATGCGCCTGGGCCTGGTGACTGACCTTGCCGTGGGTGTGCATCCGGGCGGCGCCGATGCCGTAAACCTCACAGAGTATTTGGCGCCGCAGTGCTCGGTAGGCGCCCCGCCGGATGACTATAACCAGCAGGGCCAGGATTGGTCGCAGCCACCATGGCACCCGCAGCGCCTGGCCGCCACGGGCTATGCACCGTGGCGCGAGATGCTCTCCACCGTGCTGCACCATGCCGGCGGGGTGCGCGTGGACCACATCTTGGGCCTTTTCCGCCTGTACTGGATCCCGCGCATGGCCAGCCCGCTGACGGGCACCTATGTCTCCTATGACTTTGAGGCCATGGTGGGCATCTTGGCGCTAGAGGCGCAGCGCGCCGGTGCGGTGGTCATTGGTGAGGACCTCGGCACCGTCGAGCCGTGGGTACAAGACGTGCTCGCGCAGAAGGCGGTGCTGGGTACCTCCATCGTATGGTTTGAACGCGACGATGATAACTACTCTCCACTGCCACAGGAAAAGTACCGCCAGCTGGCGCTGTCCTCGGTCAATACGCACGATCTGCCACCGACCTTGGCGTACCTGCGCGGCGATCATATCTCGCTCCGCGCGCGCTTAGGCGTGCTGACCCGATCGGTGGAGGACGAGCAGCGCGATGACATCGAGTGGCAGGCCCGTGTCCTCGGCACCGTGGCGGATCGCGGCCTCTTGCCGCAGCGCGATTACCTCGTAGATCCGGATGAGCGCGCTTCTCGCGGCGCGGAGGAGGATATAAGCGTAGCGCTGCATCGCTATATCGCAGATACACCTTCGGCTCTCGCGTGCACCAGCTTGGTGGACATGGTGGGTGATGTGCGCGCACAAAATCAGCCAGGTACCACGAACGATCTTTATCCCAATTGGTGCGTGCCGCTATGTGATACCAACGGCGCTCCCCTGCTCATTGAGGATCTTCCTAGTCTGGAATTCTTCCAGCGCTTAGAGGCCACCAGCCGGAAAGCTAACGCTGGGCCTAGGCACTGATGCGGCGGTGGAGCGGGTTTAGGTCCACAGGCCAATGAGGGCGACGACGATGACCAGCGCGATCATCGTCCACAGTGTGAGAGAGACGCGGGATTTGGGCAGGGCGCGCTTGCGCTTTACGGGCTGTGCACCTGGCGTAGCCGCCGAGGCGGATGACTGGCCGGCGCGCTTTGCTTCGGGGTCCCAAAGACCCTCGCGGGGGTTAGCGCGCAGCTCAGCGCGCTCTTGTCGTGCGCGCTCGTTATTTTCCTCAGCCATGGTGGTCTACTTTAGTGCTGCGGCTGCGTTGCTGGGAAATCATGCATTTGCCTCGGTTGGCTACGTAATCGACACCCCACATCAGGCACCACGCTACGACCACCATGAGTGGCACGGCGATGGCCACCACGATGACCATTTGAATCCACACGGGCGCTTGCACCAACAATTGCGATAGCGTGCTGCCCAAGCTCGTCAACCACTCCATGGCTACTTATCCTACTTGCTCGCGGTAGTCTGGCTGACATGTCAAGCGCCCAGATTCCTGTTACCGTCGCCACCGCTTCCGGCCGGATCACCGGCGTGCGCCGCGATGGCCTGCATTATTTCCATTCGGTGCGCTATAGCACCATCCCCAGCGCCTACTCGCCTGCCGAGCCGCTCCAAGACACTCGCGACCAGGATGCCCGCGAGCCGCACCCAGCAGATATCGCTTTGTCCATTACCACTCCTGCCGATGCCAACGACTGCCCCGTCGTGGTCTATATTCACGGCGGGCGCTTTGAGCACGGATCGCACGAGGATCCGCGGCTGTCTGGGGAAAAGAATGCCCGCCACGGGGTAATCCAGGTCAACGTGGGTTACCGGGTGGGCTTGGCCGGCTTTGCACGCTTCGACGGCGACGAGGCGGACCGCTACCGCGGCATCGATGATTGCCTCTTGGCCTTGGAGTGGCTACAGGACAATATCGAGGCCTTTGGTGGCGATAAGACCAATATCACCTTGGTGGGCCAATCCGCCGGGGCGGCGATAAGCCTGTGGCTCGCACGCCGCGATCACTTCCGGGGCGGTTTCCGCCGCGTGCTGGCGCTCTCGCCGGCCTTCCCGCGCGACCGCTTTGAGCACCGCGTCACCGACCTGCGCAAGGCCCTCGGCGTGCCGGTAACGCGCGAGGCTTTGGAAAAAATGGACCCGGAATCGCTGGCCAAGGGGTATGCCAAATTCCGCAAGAAATATCGCTTCGATGTCGTCTTGGGCCCTGCACCACTGCGCGCCGAAGAATTGGCGGATATCCCTATCGTGGTGACGTCTACCCGCGATGAGTTCTATGACATGCCCCAAGCCCAGCGCATTGACAAGATGGCGCTGGCGGGCTTTATTACCAGCTACCTTTCACCCAAGTTTGGGATTTCGCAGGGACGCTTCAAGCAGTGGCGGCAATTGGCGCACTACGTGGACCCGCAGCGGCCGATGGGCCGACTCATCGGTGATGCCGCAGTGCGCCGTTGGACCGCCCAGGTGGCTGCGCATTCCCCGGGCCCGACGTGGATGATGGAGTTTACGCGCACCGATTCCCCTGCGGTGCATTGTGCGGAATTGGGCCCGCTGTTTGGCAGAAGCGGGAACGAGGCCGGCGAGGATACCCCCGCCGAAGAGCTCAACGAGTGGCTACGCCAGTTTGCCACCACGGGTGAGCCCGGATTCCCCAACTATGGCGATGACCACCGGGTGCTGGAATTTGACCTAGATACAGGCGAGCGCCGCCTAGCCTATGCGACCTTGGACTACGTGGCCGCAGCCTTCTACAACGACGACGAGCTTTAATTACAGCGCGGCACGTAGCTTTTCGTCCGCTAGCTCATCAATCATCCACGGGCTAAAGACGCCAGGCATGGCATCGGCGGCAGCAAAAAGCCGTGCTGGTTCGACCCACTGGTAGGAATCTACTTCTTCGGGGTTGGGCTCCCAGGCGGCGTCGGGGGCAAGCTCGACGGTATATACCGGGCAGATTTCATTTTCTACCGTGCCCGAGGAATCCACCGCGCGATAAGAAAAGTCCGGCAGGATAAGCTGCGGGGTAGACAGGTCTTCAGGCGCAATACCCAACTCAAAGGTGGCGCGGCGCAGGACCGCATCGGCGGTTTCCTCGCCGGGGGCGGGGTGGCCGCAGAAGGCATTGGTCCACACCCCGGGCCAGGTGAGCTTACCCAGCGCGCGGCGGGTTACCAGCACCTTGCCGCTGCAGGTTAGCCAGGCGGAGAAGGCAAAGTGCAGCGGAGTATCGGTGGTATGAACTTCGGCCTTGGGAGCGGTGCCGATGGGTTCACCCGCGGCAGAGGCCAAGACTACAAGTTCCGTCATAGATTAAGGTCTCCTACCCAGGTCACGTTGCCAATGTGCAAGCGTGCATTCCACAGGTTGCCGGGCGTCACGTCAAAGCGGTACTGCAGGTTTACCGAGGCGCCCGCGCCCAACGGGTGATCGAGCCCCGGTGGCTCCACGTCTGGGGCAGATTCCTTGTCATAGGGCAAGGAGTTGATCTTGGCCCAGCCGCCGTTGCCGTCGGCACGCTCAAGGGTGGGATCTTCAAAGGCGTCGACCGGCAAGGGCACGTCGTTTTCATTCTTCAGCAGGATGGTCACCACGGAGCCACCGGAGTTGTTATCGGAATACACTCCCTGTAGTTCCCAGCTCACGCCCAAGCCCTTATCCTTTACTGGCTCGGCAAGATTAGAGGTGATCTCTTTATCATCGGTGTCCTTGGCCTCGTACGGGGCCTCTTCGGAGCTGGAGACGGTGATATTGTCCCCCAGCCCGGTTTCTTCCGGCTGGAGAACGCTACATCCGGTCAGGGTCACGGCGAGTACGCTGACCACGCCCGCGCCGAGTGTGTGGGAAATTTTCACCGTGGATGGATCCTTTGCACGCGAAGATTGTTGTATTTCTGCACAAGTACCTTAGCCTAAACCTCCCTGAACTTAAGTATTTACGCTCGTTAACGCCGCATATGGCATACTGGGCAGTCGCTTAAATCTCTCCCCCCCTTTCCCTAATTCCGCGCACTAACCGCCGTTTCGAAGTGAGTGTGGTCTACTTATGAATTCCATTTTGCGCATTACCCGCAGTGCCTCTGCCCTGTGGCCCTTTTATTTAGGCGTGCTGCTGACCGCCACGATCACTGCGGTCGTTGCACTGATCTCGCCGTTTTTGACGCGCGAAGCCACCGATACCATCGTGGGCGCCCTGCAGAACGACGCCCCACTGGGCGATGCGCTGCGCACGGTGCTGTTGCTGGCAGTGGCGCTTTTTCTTGCCGACGCCGCCAATGCCCTCTTCCGCAATATCGGCGGCTACATCGGCGATGTCATGGTCTCGCGCCTGCGCGAGATTTTGTCCACGCGCTACTTTGCCAAGCTGCTGGCCCTCCCGCAGGGCTATTACGATAACCAGGTCACCGGCACGATCATCGCCCGGCTAGATCGCTCGATTGCCAATATCACGCAGTTCGTGCAGTCCTTTGCCAATAACTTCTTCACGATGATCATCCAGACCCTCGCGGTGCTGGCCATTACCGCGTGGTATTACTGGCCGCTGGCCGTCCTGCTCGCGCTACTCTTTCCGGTCTATATGTGGCTTACCGCGCTGACCTCGAAGCGCTGGCAGAAATTTGAGGCCGTCAAAAACGAGAATATTGACGTCGCCAACGGCCGCTTCGCGGAGGTCATCGGCCAGGTCAAGGTGGCTAAGTCCTTCGTGAGCGAAACCCGCGAGCTCTCCCACTTTGCTCAGCGCTACCGCACCGTGGTCGATACCACCAAGCCGCAGTCACGCTGGTGGCACATGATGGATACCTTCCGTGGCCTAGCCATGGCGGTTATCTTCCTCGGCATTTACGGCGTAATCTTCTGGCGCACGCTCGAGGGGCATTTCTCCTTAGGCGATATGGTCATGTTGCTACAAATGGTCTCCAGTGCGAAGCAGCCGGTTTTCATGATGAGCTGGATTGTCGATACCGCCCAGCGCGCCATCGCCGGTTCCAAGGACTACTTCAAGGTCATGGAAGAAGAACTCGAGCCTACCGCACCGCGCGAGCTGGTTGCCGCCACCACCGGTTCGCATACCCCGCAGCTCGACCTCACCCCGGTACGCCCGCTGGAGCCCACCCCCGGCGCGCCGGTCTTCTCCTTTGACCATGTCTCCTTCGCCTACGAGGAAGGCAAGCCCGTGGTGGAGGATATTTCCTTCGCCGCCGCTGAGGGACACAAGGTCGCGCTCGTGGGCGAATCCGGCGGCGGCAAGTCCACGTTAGTCAACCTCCTGCTAGGCCTTTACCATCCCTCGGCCGGGCACCTCGATGTGCTGGGGCACCGAGTAGACGATCTCACCGCCTCGCGCCTGCGCGCCTCGGTGGGCGTGGTCTTCCAGGAGTCCTACCTCTTTTCCGGCACCATTCGCGAGAACATCGCTTATGGCAAGCTGGGTGCCACGGAGGAGGAAATCGTGGACGTCGCCAAGCGGGCCAATGCCCATGAGTTCATCCAAGCCTTCCCGGACGGCTATGACACGGTCATTGGTGAGCGCGGTCTGAAGCTTTCCGGCGGGCAGAAGCAGCGCGTCTCCGTGGCGCGCGCCATGCTCAAGGACGCGCCCATCCTGGTGCTGGATGAGGCCACCTCGGCTCTGGATACCAAGTCCGAGCGCGCTGTGCAGGCCGGTCTGGATGAGCTAATGAAGGACCGCACCACGCTGATTATTGCCCACCGTCTCTCCACCATTGCAGACGTGGATACCATCATCACCTTGGATCGCGGCCGCATTGATGAGATGGGCTCGCCGGCCGAACTGGCGCAATCCGGTGGTATTTATGCCGAGTTGCTCAAGCTCACCCAATCCACCTCGGCCGCGGACCGCCGCCGGTTGAAGAAGTATGGCTTTGTCTCCGGCCCTGCCTCCGAATCCGAAGACGAGGAGGAGGACTCCCGGTGGGCCGACAAGGAAGATGAATAAAAGCGCATAAAAGCGCTGGGGTGGCCGCGAGCTTCGCGTTATGGTTATGGCCATGGAGTTTCCTAGCCTAGAAGAGTTGCAAGCCCGCGGAACCCGCAAGTGGACCGTCTTCGAGGAAGACGTCCTGCCGCTCTGGATTGCGGAATCCGACTTCCCCACCGCGCCCGCCATAAAGAAGGCGCTGGAAGACTTGGTGGATAAGGAAACCTTTGGCTATACCCCAGCTCCCAAGGCCTCGGGGCTGCGCGAAGCAGTGGCAGATTTCTACAACGACCGTTACGGCTGGCGCCCCAACCCGGAGCATATCTTTTGGATTGGCGATGTAGTGCGCGGCCTATTGCTCGGCGTGCAGTACTTCACCCGTGAGGACTCCCCCGTGGTCGTGCCGGTTCCTTCCTACCCACCGCTTTTGGAACTGCCACGCACCGCGGGCCGTGAGAAGATCGAGACCAGCTTGGAGCTCGACGATATTGAGCGCGCCTTCCAGGCGGGCGCGGGCTCTATTTTGTTGGCCAATCCCTATAATCCGCTCGGACGGGTGTTGGACGAGGACTACCTCACCGAGCTAGTGAAGCTGGCTGAAAAGTATGACGCGCGCATCCTCGCCGATGAAATCCACGCCCCACTGGTCTATGAGGGGCGGCATATCCCGGTGGCGTCGCTTAGCGCGGCGGCCGCGGAGCGCACCATCACGGTAACCGCCACCTCCAAGGCTTTTAATATTGCCGGGCTCAAGTGCGCGCAGATCATTTTCTCCAACACGGCCGATGTACACACGTGGAATGGCCTCACAGGCGTGGCCAAGGATGGCACGGGCACCTTGGGCGTGCTTGCTGCGGAAACTGCCTACCGCGAGTGCGGCGACTTCCTCGATGAAGAAATAGCGTACCTGCGGCAGACCCGCGATTGGTTGGTGGAGGAGCTGCCTCAGCGCATCCCCGGCTTAAAGACCAGCAAGCCGGACGCCACCTACCTGCTGTGGTTGGACTTTGCCGATACCGCTATCGGCGGCAACCCGCAGCCGGCCAAGTGGTTGCGGGAGAATGCGAAGGTAGCGCTTAATGAGGGCGATACCTTTGGCACCGGCGGCCCGGGCCATGCGCGGTTGAATTTCTCTACCTCACGCGAGATCTTAGAAGAGGCACTCGACCGCATGGAGCGTGCCTTCGCGGCTCTCGATTAATCCGGCCCAGCTGGGGCCGCCATGTATTCTGCGTCACCCCCACGCTTTGATTTCTCACCATGTGGGCGGTAATGTCTCATTACACGAACAGGCGTGACCCGCCATCTCGGACCGCGAAGAGGCACCCCGCCTCCGCCACCACCCTCGGCGGAATGGGAAAGCTTTCTCGCATTCTAGCTGTACATGGAAAATTAAGGAGCCACAATGGCTACCCCAGTTGCGTCAAGCACCTCTAAGCCCGGTGCCACCATCGTAATCGCGTCGCTGATGCTGTTTTCGATGTTCTTCGGCGCCGGCAACCTCATCTTCCCGCCCATGGTGGGCGTTTCGGCCGGCACCAACTTTTGGCCCGCCGTCCTCGGCTTCCTGGCCGCCGGCGTGCTCCTTCCGGTCCTAGCTATTGTTGCCGTTGCCATTTCTGGCCGCTCCGTGCGCGATTTGAGCTCTAACGGCGGAGCCCTCTTCGGCCTGGTCTTTTCCGTGATGGCCTACCTGGCCATCGGCGCTTTCTACGCCCTGCCGCGTACCGGCGCCGTGTCCATGGAAACCGCCATCACCCCGCTTCTGGGCTGGGAAGGAACGATGGCCAATGGCATCTTCAATATCGTCTTCTTCCTTATCGCTTTAGTGCTGGCCTGGAGCCCCAACACCATCATCGATACCTTGGGCAAGTTCCTTACCCCAGCCCTGGTAGCGCTGCTGATCGTCCTTATCACTTTGGCCGCTTTTAGCAACGGCCGCGATCCCCAAACCCCTACTGAGGATTATTCTTCTTCCCCCATGGTCACCGGCCTGTTCGAGGGTTATAACACCATGGACGCGATTGCCGGCTTGGCCTTTTCCATCGTGATTGTCGCTTCCTTGCGCTCCAAGGGTTTTAAGACCCGCAAGTCCTTGGTCAATGGCACGATCACCGCCGCGCTTATTGCCGGCTTTTTGCTGGGCGCGATCTACCTGGGCTTGGCCTGGGTGGGCCAAACTATCCCTAACGGCCAGTCCTATGAGTCGGGAGCGCCCCTGCTTGCCGACGCCGCCAATCTCACCATGGGCACCATCGGCCAGGCCGTCTTCTCTGCCATCGTCATCCTGGCCTGCATGACCACCGCGGTGGGCCTTATCACCTCCACGTCGGCCTTCTTTGAGATGCTCATGCCCAAGGTCAAGTACCACGTATGGGCGTGCCTGTTTACCGCGCTGTCCATCCTCTTTGCCTTCCAGGGCCTGGATACGGTGCTGTCCATCGCGGTTCCGTTCATCACCTTCTTGTACCCACCGGCTATCTCCCTCATCGCTCTCACCCTGTTCCAGCCGGCAGTAAAGAAGTCCGTCGTCTTCTACTGGACCTACCGCCTGGCGCTGTGGGTATCGGTGCTGTGGTCGGCTCTGTCCGTCATCGCCGCCCAGGGCTGGGGCGCCGACGCACTCGATCCCCTCTTGAGCTTGGCGCCCGGCCAGTCCGTGGACTTGGGCTGGATTGTTCCTACCGCTATCGCGGCAGTCATCGGCCTCGTTGTCGATATCGCCACCAAGGCCGGCGAGAAGCACGCCGCCGCCAACCCACAAGCGGAAGAACCGGCCGAGGCTGAGGCCCTCGCTGAGGCTTAGTACCCTTCTCCTGTTTCACTCCGCTCCACTCCCCTCCCCTTCCGCACTGCATCGCAGCGCCGAGGTGGAGGGGAGTTTTCTGTGCGTCTCTAGCTCCCCACGCAACCTTGCTGGATCGCCCCCGACAGGAATAGTCGGGTGGCGCGTACCGTTGGAAGGAGAGAACTTATAGAGCATCTACCGAAGCAAAGGAAGGCCCTCCACCGTGACCGAACGCGCGCATCTTTCCGTCTTGGACTTCTGCACCATCTATGAGGGCGAAACTCCAGCACAGTCCATCGCCCGCTCCGTGCAATTGGCACAGGAAGCAGAAAAACTGGGCTACTCCCGCATGTGGTACACCGAGCACCACAATATGAAGTCCATCATGTCCTCTTCCCCGGCCGTGCTCATCGCCCACATCGGTGCGAAGACCGAGCGCATCCGCTTGGGCTCCGGCGGCGTGATGCTGCCCAACCACTCCCCTTATGTCATCGCCGAGCAATTCGGCACCTTGGAGGAGATGTACCCCGAGCGCATTGACTTGGGCGTGGGCCGCGCCCCCGGCACAGACATGAATACCCTGGGCCGCGCGCTGCGCCGTGACGCCCACTCTGCCGAGCGCTTCCCCGAGGACGTCAAGGAGCTCAACTCCTACCTCGAGGGCAAGTCCTATATCCCGGGAGTCAGTGCCATTCCAGGCGCGAATACCAACGTGCCTATCTATATTTTGGGCTCGTCCATGTTCGGCGCCTCGCTGGCCGCCAAGCTCGGCCTGCCTTATGCCTTTGCCTCCCACTTCGCCCCGCAGCACCTCGAGCAGGCCACCACCTACTACCGCGAGCATTTCCAGCCCTCCGAGCGCTTTAGCAAGCCCTATGTCATCGCCGGCGTCAACGTCACCGCCGCCGATACCACCCAAGAAGCACAGGAAGAATACGAGCGGGTGTGCTTCAACCGCGTCAAGGCCTTCGCCGGCCGCGGCAAGCACCTCACCGATGAACAAGTAGAGCAGATCATCGGCTCCTACCAGGGCCAGCAGATCCTAGACATGCTGAAGTACTCCGCTGTCGGCACCGCTGATGAGGTGGCCAACTACCTCGATACCTTCCAAGAGCACGCCAAGGCTGATGAGCTCATGGTCTCGCTGCAGTCCAGCTCGCACGAAGAAGTAATCAAGAATATGCAGCTGCTCGCGCAGGGCTGGCAGCTCGATCCGGCACGCGTAGCTGGCACCCCGAGCTAGTCTTCGGCCCGCACCTGACCTAGGTGGTCAATGGGAACGCCGGGAAACCGTTCCCGGAGCTTCCCCTCAAGTTCCCGCGGGCCCAGGTTCGCCTGCTCCGGCAGGCGGGCCGAATACCGTTGGGCCTCGTCCAAGGTAGAAACGCGCACCCCGCCTGGAATCAGGGCAAGGAAATTCTGATCCGGCCCGAGCGAATAGAACTGCACGCGCTCTAGCTCAGAGGCGGCGAAACTGGTCCGCTGGTGGGGCAAGGAAATCTCCTCGCCGATCCGCAGCACCGGACGCGCCCGGCGCCGCACGGAGGCCACCACCGCCAGCATGGCGCACATCGCCCCGCCTAGGGGCATGAGCGCGGCAATGAGATAAACGGAGTGCAGGCGCGAATCGGCCGGTTCTTGCAACGCCGAGTAGATAAGCACCCCACCGATTACTAGCAGCGCGACGGCAATAAGGACCGCCACCGCTACCGCCCTGCCTAGGCGCGCGCTGCCGCTGGCCGCGCGTATTTCAATCGTTTCGGTGCTCTCGTCCACGGACACTTAGCCTAGCGTGCTCGCTTAGCATCTCGGTGCTGGTCGGACGGCGCGTGGCCTTTTCCTTTGCCTTCCCCTTGGCCGGGCGGGGGAGCACATGCTCGGTAGCTTTGTTGCATTAGCGCGCCTTTGCAAAATGGAATAACATTACTGTGTTTCGCTCCGCTGGGAAAGGCCCCGGAGAAACTAAGGACAAAGGTTGAATGAGCCCACGCGATAAACAGCAGCATAAGAAGATCGCTGATTACCTGCGAGAACAGATCAGCTCCGGCGTGCTGCAACCAGGCGATTTCCTGCCTAGTGAAGCAGATTTGTGCGAGAAGTTTTCTTCCTCCCGCGGCCCCGTGCGCCAAGCCGTTGCGGCTTTGCGGGCCAAAGGGCTAGTGTCCTCAGGCCGCGGGCGCCGCTCTACCGTTTTGGCCTCCACCCAGGCAGAGCTTTTTGAATCGATTTACTCCATTTCCAGCTGGCTGAGCGAATATGACGTAGATCCACAGCAGCACACCCTCTGGTTAGCTCGCCGCCGCGCGCCGCGGGACATCACCCGCTTTCTGCGCGTAGACCCAGAACAAAATGTCGTCTTTGTCCACCGCGTGCGCTATACCGAAGACCACCCCATTGCCATCGAGCGCATGTATTTCCCCATGGTGGTGGGAAAGCACATCTTGGACTTCGATGCGGATGCCGGATCCATTCACGCGCACCTGCGCGAGTGCGGCGTGGACTTTGATAATGTGCGCCGCGAACTCACGTTGGAAGAAGCCGATGCGGAGGACGCTGAAGCGCTTGGCGTGGCTACGGGTACCCCGCTGTGGCGGCTGCAGATGGAGATTTCCAACCACTCCGGCGAACCGGTGGAATTGGCGGTCTACCTCTACCGAGCGGACCGCATGAAATTGGCGATGAATAGCGTGCGCGGGGGCGTATCCCCCCTAGAAGTTATCCCCACTCCGGGCAATTTTGCATAAGTTTCACGGCAGCTATATCCACCGGCTACCCTGCTTTCTATGAGAAGATTTCGTGCCGGTAGGGCACTGGGCAGCCTTGCCATGGCGGCCGCTGTAGGAACCCTCTCGGCGTGTTCCGCGGGCCATACCGCGGTGGTCGATACTACCCAGGCAGGCAGCGACACCGCACCTTCTTCCCTCACCGTGGCTTCCACTTCTGCGGCCACCTCGCTGGATTTCACCACCACCGGTGGCGCCGCTATCCCCGCCGTGCTTATGGACAACGTCTACGAGACCCTTGTGCGCATCGATGAAGACGGCTCCATTGCCCCAGGGCTTGCCACTTCGTGGGATATCAGCGATGACGCCCGCACCTATACTTTCCACCTGCGCGAGGGCGTCACCTTTTCCAATGGCGATGCCTTTAACGCTGAGACCGCCGCCTTTTCCATTAACTACGTGCGCGAGAAGTGGACCAACGGCATCGCCGCGGCCATGGATCCGGTAGACAAGGTCACCGCAGCCGAGGAGCACACGCTTCAGGTACGCCTCAAGCAGCCGTCGAATGGCTGGCTGTGGTCCATGGGAACAGCCACCGGCGCGATGATGACGCCACACGGCATGGATAACCTCGCCGCCCAGCCGGTGGGGACCGGCCCCTATGAGGTTTCCCGCTTTGCGCCTTCGGAATTCGTAGAGCTGCACGTTCGCGACGGCTATTGGGGAAAGCCCGCCGCACAGGATGTCACGGTGCGCTATTTCCCGGATACCATCTCCTCGGTCAATGCGCTGCAGGCCGGCGGCGTAGACGTGGTCTGGGGCGTGCAGAACCCGGAGCTTCTTGATGACGTCAAAGAGGGCATCGCTACCGAGGTCGGCACCACCAATGGTGAGGTGCTGTTGTCCATGAATAATGCCCGCGCGCCTTTCGACGATCGACGGGTGCGCCAGGCCGTGGCCTATGCCGTGGACCGCACGGCGGCCAATGACATTTTGTGGAATGGCATGGCTAAAGACACCGGCGGCGCACCGATCCCGCCTACGGATCCGTGGTTCGAGGACAAGCACTACTACGACTACGACCCAGAAAAAGCCCGCCAGCTGCTCACGGAGGCCGGCGCGGAAGGCGCCGAAATTACGCTGACCACGCCGACGCTGCCCTACGCCCAGACCGTCGCCGAGCTGCTGTACTCGCAGCTTACTGAGGTTGGTTTTAAGGTGACGCTGGAATCCGCCGAATTCCCGGCCGTGTGGCTAGGCCAGGTCATGGGCGCCAAGGACTATCAGATGTCGCTCATCTCCCACGTGGAGCCGCGCGATATGCCCACCTTGTTCGGCGATCCGGATTATTACCTCAACTACGATTCCCCACGCACCCGTGAACTTTTGGCCCAAGCCGATTCCGCCCCCGAGAAGGACTACCCCAAGCTCATGGCACAGGCCGTGGATCAGATCATGGCGGATGCTGGCGCGCTGACGTTGATGAATATGCCCAATATCGTGCTCACCCGCGCCGGCGTGCGCGGATTGCATCCGGATCAGGTCACCGACGCGCTCATCCTGCGCGACCTAACCTCTGCCGACGCGGACGCGGACTCGAGCGCCAAAACCACCGCCGCAGAAAACACCGAAAAGGAGGCCCAATGAGTTCCCTTCGCACCACGGGGCGCGCCATCGTGCGCCCGCTGCTGCGCTTCGCATTGACGCTCTTTGTAGCCTCCATCATCATTTTTGCGCTCATGCGCGCGGTGCCGGGCAACCCGGCGCGGGTGGCGCTGGGGGTCAATGCGACCGAAGAGGCCGTCGGCAAGCTGAGCTCCGAGCTGGGGCTGGATCGCCCGCTGCTTACGCAATATTGGGAGTGGGTAAAGGGCCTATTTACCGGCAATTTTGGGCAGTCTTTGTCCTCGCAGCAGGATATTACGCCGCTGGTGCTAGACCGCGTCCAGGTCACGCTCATCCTCATTGGCCTGGCGATGCTGCTTGCGCTGGCCGGGGCTATCCCAGTGGGCATGTGGCTGGCACTGCGCAACCGTACCCGCGGCGCGGATGTAGTTTCTGCCGGTACGCAGCTGGGCATTGCGGTGCCAAGCTTCCTCCTCGGCATCATTCTGGTGGCCATCTTTGCCGTCCATCTGGGCTGGCTGCCGGCCAATGGGTGGGTGCCGCCGAACCAGGGCGCGGGCGAGTTTATCCGCCACCTTATTTTGCCGGTCATTGCGCTAGCCGTGGTGCAGGGCGCAATGCTCACGCGCTACGTGCGCTCGGCGGTGCTTGATGTGCTGCAACAGGACTATATCCGCACCGCCCGTGCGCTCGGCCAGTCCCCGTGGGAGGCGCTCAAGCGCCATGGCCTGCGCAATGCGGCGCTGCCGGTACTTACCGTGGCCGGCGTGCAGCTGACCACGATGGTCGTGGGAGCGGTGGTGATCGAATCCGTCTTTGTCATCCCCGGTATTGGTTCCATGCTGTTGGATGCGGTATCGGTGCGCGATCTGACCACGGTGCAAACCCTGGTCATGCTGCTCGTTGCCTTCGCCTTGGTGGTCAACGCCTTAACGGATGTGGCCTACCGATTCATCGATCCGCGCATCACGGCAGGTGAGAAATAATGAAGCTGCGTTTTTCTGGCTGGCTGGGTGCCTTCCTCGTTGCCGCCACGGTGCTGATGGCGCTACTTTCACTGGTGTGGACGCCCTATGACCCGACGCTGGCGCACCCGGATGTGCGCCTTGCCGGCCCCAGCGCCGAGCATCTCCTGGGCACGGACCGCTTTGGGCGCGATACCGCCTCCCGCATCATGGCGGGCGCCCAGATTACGGTCTTTGTCGGGCTCATTGCGGTGGGCATCGCCGCCCTCGTGGGCGTGCCCTTGGGCATCCTGGCCGGCATGCGCCGGGACACGTGGGCCGATGCGCTGGTGATGCGCGGCGCGGATCTACTGCTTGCCTTCCCCGCGCTGCTGTTGGCGATTATTGCCGGCGCGGTGTGGGGCCCTTCGACGCTGACGGCCATGGTTGCCATCGGCATCGCCGGCATTCCCTCCTTTGCCCGCGTGGCGCGTTCGGGCACGCTGCAGGTTATCACGCAGGACTTTATTTCCTCCGCGCGCATTTCCGCGGTGCCGGGCTGGAAGGTGGCGCTGCGCCATATCCTTCCCAACCTCACCGGGCTGCTCATCGTGCAGGCCTCCGTCTATTTCGCCCTTGCCATCCTGGCCGAAGCCGGCCTGTCCTACCTCGGCCTGGGCACTGCCCCGCCGGCAGCCTCTTGGGGCCGCATGCTGCAAGATTCCCAGTCGCTGCTGGGCACCGCTCCCCTGCAGGCCTTCTGGCCGGGGCTGGCCATTGCTGCCACGGTGCTGGGCTTTAACCTGCTTGGCGACGCCCTCCGTGACCTCCTCGATCCCCGCCTGAAAGGATCCGCGCGATGAGCCTGCTCAAAGTAGATAACCTGGCTGTGACGACCCCCGGGTCCACCACTGCCCTTGTGGGACCGCTTAACTTCGAGCTCGCGGCCGGTGAAAAGCTCGGCATAATTGGTGAATCCGGCTCCGGAAAATCGCTCACTGCGCTATCCATCATGGGGCTTTTACCCGATGGGGTACGCGCGAGCGGCTCCGTCACCGTGGATGGCCACGATGTAGTCGGCGCACGCGATGCCCGCATCCGCCCCCTGCGCGGGAAAACCATGGCCATGGTCTTCCAAGAACCGATGAGCGCGTTGGATCCGCTTATGCGCGTGGGCAAGCAGCTGGCTCAAGCCGGGGTGCGCGATGCCGCAACCGCTCTCGAAGAGGTGGAGCTTGATGCCGACATTGCCTCCCGATTCCCACATCAGCTCTCCGGCGGCCAGCGCCAGCGCGTGCTCATTGCCATGGCCATGGCCGGCCACCCCGATCTGCTCATCTGCGATGAACCAACCACCGCGTTGGATGCCACCACGCAAGATGGCGTGCTGCGCGTCATCGAGCGCGTAACCAAGGCTCGCGGCACCGCGCTGGTCTTCATCACCCATGACCTGGGCGTCATTCGCCGCATGTGCCCCAACGTCCTAGTCATGCACCAGGGCGCGGTGGTGGAATCCGGCCCCACCGAGCGCGTGCTTGCCCAACCCGAGCATCCCTATACCCGCACACTCATCGCCTCCTCGCGGCCGCCGGAACTTAGCCTTTCTCCGGCCACGGCGGAAGATGCGTTGGTGACGCTACGCGGGGTCAGCAAGGTCC
This sequence comes from Corynebacterium sp. c3Ub_189, assembly GCF_039907195.1. Classification (NCBI taxonomy): domain Bacteria; kingdom Bacillati; phylum Actinomycetota; class Actinomycetes; order Mycobacteriales; family Corynebacteriaceae; genus Corynebacterium; species Corynebacterium sp. c3Ub_189. Next base: position 21,805 of record NZ_JASBOF010000002.1, read on the forward strand.
ACGGCGAACACGCCGCGCTCGACGCCATCGACCTGCGCGTAAGCCAAGGCGAGCGTCTGGGCATCGTGGGCGGATCCGGTTCAGGCAAGACCAGCCTGCTCAAACTCATCGCCGGGCTCGACCAGCCCACGAGCGGTGACATCGACGTCCGCGGTCGTGTGCAGATGGTCTTCCAAGACCCACAAGGCTCGCTCAACCCGCGCCTGAAAATCTGGAAATCCATCGCAGAGGCCATCCCTGGCAATCCCGGCAAGGCCGACAAGCGCGCTCGCGCGGCGGCCGCGCTCGAGGAGGTCGGGCTGCCATCCGAGAGCCTCGATCGCTTCCCGCACGAGTTCTCCGGCGGCCAGCGCCAACGCATTTCCATCGCCCGCGCGCTGTGCGGCGAGCCGGATATCTTGCTGGCCGATGAAGCCGTCTCTGCCCTCGATATGTCGGTGCGCGCACAGGTGCTGGAGTTATTGGCGGGGGTCATCGCCAAGCGCAAGCTCACCCTGCTCTTTGTCACCCACGATCTCGCGGTGGTGCGCCACCTGTGCGAGAGCGTTGCGGTCCTTGAACGCGGCCGGCTCATCGAGCACGGAGCGACCGACTCCGTGTGGGCCTCGCCCAGCACGGACTACACGCGCCGGCTTATCGGGGCCGCCGAGATGTAAAGCGGGTGGCTTCGGGCGTAAGGTAGTCGGGTCAGATAACTCCGCCGAGAAAGGATCCTGCCGCTCCGTGGCCACCCAGCTTGACTATCCCATCCCGCAGCGCCCCAGCACCACCCAATTGCTCACCGCGTTTAATAGCGCCTCGGTGCGCTGGCCTGGTGCCCTGCGCGCGGGCTTGGCGATTCTCTTGCCCGGCGCCATCGCGCTGCTGACCGGCCACGACTACGCCATCCTGCTCATTTCCACCGGCGCGTTCACCGTCATCTTTGGCGAGGGCCACCCTTATCGCACCCGCCCGCGCGTCATGCTCACCGCCGGCACCGCACTCATTACCGTCGCGGCCGTGGGCGTGCTGGTAGGCCACCTCATCTTTGCGCCTGGCCACGGCCATTGGTGGCTGCTGCTGGCGGGCCTGTACACCACGACATTGGCCGCCGTGTGCGGCTTTACCCAAAATGCCCTGCGCTTGCCGCCGCCGGGCACCTTCTTCTTGGTCATGGTCGGCGGCGGTTCGGTGATGCTCGCGCGCACCGACGTCACCGTGGGCCAGCTGCTCTTTTGGGCGCTGACCGGCATGATAGCCAGCCTCGTGCTCGGCATGGCGCCGGCGCTTATTGACGCCCACGGCCCCGAGCGCCGCGCGGTTGCCGCACTCGAAAAGGCCGCGGCCGCCTTCAAAGATGACCGCGACGATTCCTTGGCGCGCCACCACCAGGCGCAGACCGCGCTCTTTGCCGCCTGGCAGGCGCTTTCCGACGCCCGCATTATCCGCGGCGGCCGCATCATCGACTCCCAAGGCGCCCACCTAGTGGAGCGCGCCCTCGCAGCCCAGCACACCATCGTGGCGCATAACCGCGCCTTGGATTTAGGCTCCGATTCGGATCAGCTCACCGATAATGTCACCGACGTCGATCCGGATCGCACCGCCATCCCGCACACCCGCCCCACCGGCCGCTACCGCTTGTATCGCGCCGCGGTCCGGGATTCGCACGCCATGGTCACCACCCAAAAGATTGTCCTCTCCGCGGCCATTATCGTGCTGGTGGGCCTTACCCTCGGCTTCGACCGCCCGGACTGGGGCGTGGTCTCTGCTTTCCTCATGCTGCAATGGGGACCCGACCATGTGCCGGGTACCGTCCGCGGCATCCACCGCATGCTCGGCTCTGTCGTCGGCGTACTGCTGTTTTCTATCCTCCATTACTTTGGCATTCAAGGTTGGACGCTCCTGCTCGCGCTGGCCGCGTGCCAATTCTGTGCCGAAATCTTCGTTGCCAAAAACTACGCCATCTGCGTTATCTTCTCCACCCCACTTGCCCTCCTCATGGGCAACTCCGCCACCCGGCCCCTGTGGCCCACCATCCAGGCTCGCTGCGGCGAGATCGTCCTATCCATCCTCATCGCCACCGCGGTGCTGTGGCTGTGGCAGCGCAGCGCCCCCGTGCGCAATCAGGCCCGCCTGCAGGTCCGCGCGATGGAGTCCATGGCCACCCTGCTCGGCTTGCTCTTTGTCAATACCCCAGATGCCGTACTGTCCGCGCGCCGCGACCTGCAATACGAGCTGCTCTCGGAGCGCCGCGCCATCCAGTCCCTCGCCGTGGATAAGCCCGATGCCGTGCGTCAATTCTGGGCCCGGCACATTGCCCTACAACACGCCGGTTACTTCCTGCTAGATTTCTGCACCACCCACCCGGATCGCACCGCCACCCGCGCGGAGCTTGATTCCTTGGTGCACGAAATCCGCACCGCCCGCGCCGCTTAAAACAGCGGATACTCCTCCATCACCTCGTAGCGTGGGCCACCGCCGCGGCCCTCACCAAGGTGGGATTGCATTAGGCACAGGCGGTCGGCGCGAAAATCCGGTCCCCGATACACCGATAACGCGCGCACATAATCCGCCAACGCCCACAGTTCACGGGTCCGCCGGCCGGCACGCGCGACGGTGAGGTGGGGGCGGTGGTGGCTAAAGGGGACGTCGGCAAGCTGGCACTCCGCCATCAACTCCCGCACACCGCGCGCTTGCCCGCCGACGCCCACCCATAGCGTGCGCTGCTCAAAGCTCCCCGCCCCGCTCAAGTGCACATCCAACGCCGCGCGCCCTGCCACCGCGTGGGCTAGGTGCTCGCGCACCGCCGCGGCATCATTGGGCTGCTCGCCATAAAACGCCATGGTCACATGCCAATTATCCGGATCCGTCCAGCGCAGCTCATTAGTAGTTGCCGCGTGGATGGGCCGCAGCGTATGCACCAAATGCTCGCGCGCGGCCGCCGACGGCAATAGCGCAGCAAAGACGCGAATCATAACTTAGCTGGCATAGACGTTGAGGCGCAGTTCCGCGTCCAGCAGGTGTTCTTCCTCGCGCTCAAAGACGGCGAAGGCATGCAAAATATCCGCAACAGCGGTGGAATTATCATCAAACTCGGGCATGCGATAACTTCTTTCAAACCACAAAGGAGGCACAAGAATCACGCTCGATTCTTCTGCCTCCACATAGTAGCTGACAATGATGTAATTATCCGCCCTTGACCACCGTGACCTGCCAACCAGCATCGCCCGAGCGATGGAAATCACGAATCTCATGGCCCTCATCGGCCGCCCACTGCGGAATGGATTCGGTGGCCTGGGTGCAGTCAAAGTCAATAACCAGCGCCTCGCCCGGCTCCAGCTCCGCCATGACCTGCTTGGCCTCAATCAACGGGAACGGGCACACCGCGCCAAGGGTATCGAGCGCATAGCGCCCGCCGCCCAGCGCACGGGCCTTGTCCTTCGCCTGCGGCTTGGTCTTGAGCGCTACTGCCCCGGTGGCAGTGGCAAAGCTCGGCAGCACCTTATCCTCGGCGGAGACCACCGAACTATCCACGGATTCCTCGGTGGAGTAAGTCTGCGGCTGCTGTGGCCCACTCTTGGGTTTCAGCCACAAGCGCGCGCCCGCGCCGACGCCCAGGGCCATAAAGAACAGCGATACCCAGCCCTGGAAGCTAAACAGGGAGGTCTCCACCATGCCATTGCCCACGGTGCAGCCACCGGCCAGTGACGCGCCTACGCCCATCATGATTCCGCCCCAAATAGCGCGGGTCGCGGTCTGCGCATCGGGAACGCGCACGCGGAACTCACCGGCGGACTTGGCGGCGATAAAAGCGCCCACCAATAGGCCGATAACCAACAGGGTGCCCCAGTTCATACGGGCGGAATCGCCGGTGGCGGTCCAGCGAACGATGTCCGCGGTCGGCGTGGTGATGCCGAGGCCGCCATTGCGGCCAGCGTCGGCCGAGAGCACAAAGCCCACCGTGCCAATGATGCCAACGAGCACGGCCGCGATATTCATATTCAGCGGCTTGGCGTACCACGGCTGTCCCAGGTCCACCTTGGGGCGGCCGGCGTCTTTGGCGCGATAGTGGCGCCACAGCAGGAAGGTCACGACCCACAGGACCGCCACCAGGATCCACGGTGAGATATGCAGCGCGCCGTGGATGGTGGTAACTGGGAGGCTCCACTGCTTGAACCAGTCATTGGCACCGGACAGCGGGCCGGACTTCATGGCCGCGGCCGAAAGCCCATAAAACAGCAGCGCGATCCACGAGCCGACCAGTCCCTCGGCCGAGCGGTACCACGTGCCGGACGCGCAACCGCCGGACAAGATGATGCCGAGGCCAAAGATGAAGCCGCCCACGACGACGGCTACCGGCTTGAAATCGCTAAATTCCGGCGAAAGCACGCCCGTGCCAGTCAACAGCGTCAGGCCAAAGGCATGCACCGAAATCAAAATGAGCAGGGCGGTAAAGCCGCGCCACGTCTTATTGAGGAAAATATCGCGCAGCATGCCGGTTACGCAGAAGCGCCCGCGCTGCAGCACGGCACCAAAGACGATGCCAGTGAGAAGTCCGGTAATAATCACTATTTCTCCTTGTATCGAGTTAAGGGCTTCAGCCTACGACACCTAAGACAGAATTGTCTATATTTACTGCACAACCCTGTTTTATAGCGTGACATTTATGCACTACATTTGCGGTTTTTGCAGCGGTGCAGGACAATAAGAGAACCGTCTAGTAAGGCAGGGACATACCTCTGCCGCGTAAGGAACTCGTGAACTCCTCCCGATCCACCCGCGCGTATCATCGCTCCCTTGAACCACGTGACAAGGGCAGCGCCGTGGGCTTATACCCCCATAACATGCACCCAGGGCTTGTTCCCGGCATCAGCGTCGAAGACCAGCGCAATAAGTTTGGCCTGGATAAACCGCTGTTTTTCATCACCGCCATCCTCATCGTCGCCTTCATTATCTGGGGCGTCCTCATGCCCGATAGCGTGGCCAGCGCCTCCTCCTCCGCCTTTGGCTGGGCCATTACTAACGCTGGCTGGCTGCTCAATATCACCATGATGCTGGCCATTGTCACCATGGCCTATATCGGCTGCTCTCGGTTGGGGCGCATCAAGCTCGGCACCGATGACGAGGAGCCCGAGTTCAGCCACTTCAGCTGGGTGGCCATGATGTTCGGTGCCGGCATCGGCGTGGGCATCTTCTTCTATGGCCCGTCCGAGCCGCTATCGCACTACCTCACGCCGCCGCCGCACACGGTGGACGGCAATACCGTCGAGGCCCTGCACCAATCCATGGCCCAGGCCCACTACCACTGGGGCATATCCCCTTGGGCGGCCTACGCGCTGGTCGGCGCGGCGATTGCCTATTCCTCCTACCGCCGCGGGCGCGTGCCTTTGGTCTCTTCCATCTTCAAGCCGCTTTTCGGCTCCCGCGATACGGATGGGCCGGTGGGCAAGCTTATCGACGTCCTCGCGCTCATCGCCACCCTCTTCGGCACCGCCGCCACCTTGGGCCTATCCGCCATCCAAATCGGCGAAGGCGTCACCATCATCCGCGGTGCGGGCTCCATGACCAATACCGCGCTCATCATCATTATCGCCGTGCTTGGCTGCGCGTTTATCCTCTCCGCGGTCTCCGGCGTAGCGCGCGGCGTGCGCTACCTTTCCAATATCAATATCTCGCTGACGTTGGGGCTGGTGATCTTCGTCTTCCTCGTCGGCCCCACCCTGCTCTTGCTCAACCTCATCCCGGCCGGCATCGTCACCTACATCGATCAGCTTCTGCCGATGATGGCCAAGGGACTGTCCTGGGGCGATGAGACCATCGAGTTCCAGTCCTACTGGACCGCCTTCTACTGGGCCTGGTGGATCGCCTGGACGCCGTTCGTCGGCCTCTTTGTCGCGCGCATCTCCCGCGGTCGCACCATCCGGGAATTTACCGCCGTCACGGTTTTCGCGCCTACCACCATCCTCATCCTCGCCTTTACCATCTTTGGCGGCACCGCGATTTCCTTTAACCGCGAAAGCATCGCCGGCTTCGACGGCGAATCCTCTAATGAGCAGGTGCTCTTCGCCATGTTCCAGGACCTGCCTTTAGGTTCCATTACTCCGTATATCCTGCTTGTGGTGCTGGCCGTCTTCTTCGTCACCTCAGCGGATTCGGCCTCCGTGGTGATGGGAACGATGTCCTCCAAGGGTGACCCCACCCCGAATAAGCTCGTGGTCATCTTCTGGGGCGTGTGCATGATGGGCATCGCCATTGTCATGCTGCTAACCGGCGGCGAAGACGTATTGACCGGCCTGCAAAACCTCACCATCCTCGCCGCCCTCCCCTTCTGCCTAGTGCTTTTGGCCATGATGGTGGCCTTCATTCGCGACCTGCGCTCGGACCCGATGTTTATCCGCCGCACCTACGCCCGCACGGCAATGGACAACGCGATCATGCGCGGCATCGAAGAGCATGGCGATGACTTCGAGTTCACCGTTCAGCACGCCGAGGGCGACCGCGGCGCCGGCCACGATTTCGATTCCTCCGCCGAGCGCTATACCGAGTGGTACCAGCGCACCGATGAGGAAGGCGAGAACGTCGACTACGACTTCGATACCGGAGTCTGGTCCGACGGCTACGACCCCAAACACGATAAGAACCACCCTGACTTTGAGGGTGAAAAGAAGGAGAAATAATGGGCATCCCAGACGACGTTGTCCTCGATGGCTATACGCTCATCGAGCAACACGCAATCGACCACGAGTTCCTGCTGCGCGGCTCTCCGCTCGGCACCGAAACTCCCCTCCTCTTCGCCCTGACCATTGCGGGCGTCTTGCTGGTTGCGGCGAGCTTCTTCCTGCGCGGTGGCGCACGGGTTGCCGCCGGCCTAGTGGGCGCGATCCTGGCGCTGAGCAAGCTGTGGTGGATGCCCTTCGCGCTATGGCAGCAGTTCGATGACGGCCAAGTATTCGGCTACACGCTCAAGTACTTCCCGCAGTACTGGCCGGTGGCGTCCCTTATCGTCGGCGTCATCGCGCTGGTAGGCCTAGCCTCCGCCATTTTCCGCCGGCCCTAGCCACGCCTAACCGCCGAGCACCGCAATCGCGATATGCACCCGGTTGGTGCCATCGATTTTGGCCAGGATGTGCTTCATGTGCGTCTTGACCGTGGTCAGGGAAATGAACAGCTGCTCGGCAATCTCGGCGTTGCTTAGCCCCTGGGCCACCAGCTGGGCGATTTCATTCTCGCGCTCGCTCAGCTCGGCCAGCCCGCTGGGTTGAATCATTTCCTGCTCCGGCTGCGCCGGCGTGGCCGCCAGCCCCACCAGGTTTTCTAGCACCTTCGGGCTGAGCTGTTGCTGGCCTTGGGCCGCCGCTCTTACCGACGCCACCAGCGCCTCCGGCGCCGTCGTCTTCAACAAAAAGCCCACCGCCCCAGCGCGCAGGGCGTGCAGGATGAATTCGTCGGTATCAAAGGCGGTGAGCATCACTACCGGGATATCACGCGCACCGGCCAGCGAGTGCAGCTGCGCCGTCGCCTCGATGCCGTCCATGACCGGCATGCGAATATCCATCAGCACCACGTCCGGCTCCTCGGCCAGGATGAGTTCCACTCCCTCCTTGCCGTTTCCGGCCTCGCCGATGACGCTAATGCCTGGCGCGCCTTCCAAGATCATGCGCAGGCCGTGGCGCAGCAGCGGCTCATCATCGACAAGCACCACACGAATCTCACTCACTGTACTTCCTTCCTGGGCAGGCGCAGAGTCCACGAGAACCTATCGTCCTCATCGTTTACCTGCAGTGATCCGCCCACCACACTAGCGCGCTCGCGCATGCCGACGATCCCGTACCCGCCACTGTTCCCGCTCTCCTTCTTCCCGGCTGGGCCGACGGGGTTGGACATGGTGATCAAGAGGGCGTCGGCAAGCGCGGCGATGGTGATGGTCACCGGCTCGCCCGGCGCGTGCTTGCGGGCGTTGGTCAAGCCCTCCTGGACCGCGCGATTGAGCGCGTGGCCGGCCATGGTGCTAAGCTCCGCCAGCGACTGCGGCCCCGTGCCCTGCTTGTAGCGCACCTCCACGTCCATGCCCGCCCGGCGGGAGCGCTCCACCAGCGAGTCCACGCCCTCGCGTGGGTCAATGCGCCCCTCACTGCGCAGCGAGTGCAGCGCCTCGCGCAGATCCCCCACGGCAGCCTCGGCTTCATCACGAATCGTGCGCGCAGATTTCCGCGTCTCCTCCGGATCTAAATCCTTGCGGTAGGCAAGCCCGCCGGCATAGACCGCAATCATGCTCAGCCGGTGCGAGAGCGTATCGTGCATATCCCGCGCAATCCGGTCGCGCTCCTCCTGCCGCGCAAAGTTTTCCCGCGTGGCCATTTCCTCATGCGTGAGCTCGGCCTGCGCTTGAAGCGCAATCGTGCGCTCCTTCTGGTTCGACCGCACCAGCCCAACAACCAAAACAATTAGCGCAGGGTAAACAAGGCTACCGAAGTAACCCAGCTTATACGCAAAACTTTCACCCGCAGGTATGGAAATATCCGTGGCTGCTAGCTTGGAAACCAGCATGGCCACGCACACTACCGCCATCCACAGCCGGCTGCGCCGCGAAGCAGCGGAAAACGCCGCCATAAATACCGATGGCCGGACCTCAGCTATCGAGACCGTCGCGGAAATGATCGTCGCCGCTACCAACGCGCTGCGCGGACCCGGCTGGGTGCTACGCGGGTCGCGCTCCGCAGCGGTATGGCGCAGGGCAAAGGGCAACAGTATCCAGGTGCCTATCATCGCTGCAAACGTGGGCACTAACCGATCTTCAACGACCTCGGAAGAACTTAGGCGGACGGAGGCGACCAAAAAATCGCCGATCAAGGCCACCGCGGCGATGACGAGCTTTAGCCACAGCGGGCGCTGCAGCATCGCATCGGATTTTCGGAATAACTTCATAACGCGCACCAGTTTAAGCCGGCCCGCCGCCCGCGCGGTATCCCCCGCAGGGAGGATTCTCTGCTCCCTAACCGCGGGCTTCCAAGACCATGATCGCAATATGCACGCGGCTCGTGCCGCCAATCTTTTTCAAAATGTGCTGCATATGGGACTTTACCGTGGCCATGGACACCACAAGCTGGTCGGCGATCTCCTGGTTATTCAAGCCCTGGGCTACTAGCTCGGCGATTTCGAGCTCGCGAGAACTAAGCCTCCCTAGGCGGTTGCGGGCGGTGCGGGTGTGGTGCGAATGGGCGTCGTCAAGCGCGGGCCCCTGCATGCTTACCAGCTTGTCGACGACCTGCCGGCTCAACAACGGCTGCCCCGCCGCGGCCGCACGCACGGCCGCCATGAGCGATTCCGGCGGCGTTGACTTGAGCAAGAACCCAGCCGCCCCGGCGCGCAGGGCTCGCAAAATAAAGGAATCGGTATCGAAGGCCGTGAGCATGATTATCGGCACTGCGTGGACGGACAGAATCTTCTCCACGGCCGCGATGCCATCCATGACCGGCATGCGAATATCCATCAGCACCACATCGGGCTGCGCGTCGAGCACGGTAGCCACCGCGTCCCGGCCATTGCTCGCTTCGGCCACGACCTCAATATCGGGAGCATTGGACAACAGCAGGCGCAGGCCGCTGCGGACTAGAGCCTCGTCATCAACGAGCACTACGCGCAGGGCATCGGCCATTATGCTCCCTTTCCCACTGGTTGATTCCACCGCGCACGCCACAGTTGCGACGCGACGGGCGTATAGGCCACAGTAACCGCCACCACTGCCGCGAGCGCTATCGGCACGATTCCCACGTGGCCTGCCACTACGCCGTTGAGGAAGGAGGGCACGAGAATATCGTTTAGCTTTTCGAAGAATTTGGGGAAAAATTCGATGACTAGCGTGACCGCAATGAACGTCAGCGCAGTCTGCAGGAGCAACGTCCACAGGCTTACCCGGTGCAGCTGCTTATCGACGTCCGGCCTCCCCACCGCCGCAAACATCACCCTTGCGCCTTGCCCGCGAAACTCCGGCACGACGTAACCGCGGCGCTCCACCAGCTCGATGCGGTCGGCGTCTTCGGGCGCATTATCATCGCAGTGTCCGCGCAGGAATTCCAGGCTATAGGCCGAGTCATCGGTATCGGTATAGCTGAGCTTGCGCGAAGTTCCGTCAACAGTGGAGATAAAAAGACTGCGCTTAAAGTCTAGGTACTCTCCCGTCCATCCCTCGCGGGCTGTGGTCTCTTCTAAGTCGATGCGCATGAGCCCGTATTCGGGATGGCGCAGTTGCCAACTCATCTCGCTCATCGTGTGGCCTCCTTGTGCGCTAGCGGTAGCTGGATACTCCATCCGAATTCCTCGCCTTCCTTTCTTTCCGGACTTCCCTGGTCAGCCGTGATGCTCATACGCCCGCCGGAAAGCTCCACGCGCTCGCGCAGGCCCACTAGACCGTAGCCACCTGCGCCTCCCTCGACACCGTCCGTGTTGGCTCCTGCCTTCCCGCGCGGGACTGGGTTACGCATCTCGATGTCCACCGCGCCGGCCGCCTCGCGCACCGTGATGCTTACCGGCTGACCGAGCGCGTGCTTGCGTGCGTTCGTCAGGCCCTCTTGTACTGCGCGGTGCACGGCGTGCTGCGCCATCGTGGACAACCCAGTAAAAACATCCGGGCCGGCACCGTCAGCGTAGGTCACCGTCACTTCCGTGCCGGCCTCGCGCGCGGCCGCGACCAGCTCCTCCAAGCCGCTGCGTGGATCCTGGGAAAGGTCTTCGCGCAAGGCGCTTAGGACGGTGCGCAAATCCTCGACCGCGTTCTGGGCCTCCGTGCGGATGGTGCGCGCTGCATCTGTGAACTCGGCCGGCACGCCCTCACGCGGATAGCTCAGCGCTCCCGCATGAATGGCCACAAGGCTCAGCCGATGCGAGAGCGAATCGTGCATATCCCGCGCGATGCTCTCGCGCTCCTCTCGCCTTGCATGCTCCACCTTGGCGCGCATCTCTTCGCGGTTCATCCGGGCTTGCTGCTCTACCCGCCACCTCTTTTCGCGCTGATTGCCGCGTTTTTGGCCTGCAAGCAAGCCCGCGACCATCACAACCACGACGAAGATGGCACCAACCCATCCGATCTCGTCCCAACTTAGGTACGGGTTGAAGCTCGTATCTATCGCAAACGCCAGTACAAAGCATGCCACCGCGACCACCGAGCGCGAGGTCGAGCGGCGTGAAACCATAGAAATAAAAGCCACAACTCCGCTGACCGCGCCGAAATAGGAACTAGACGCCAGCAGTACGATGCACCCGGCGATGAAGCTGCGGGTGGAGCCGGCATAGTCGACGTCGGAAAGCTCGCGCGGCTGGTGCTCCAGGGCAAAGGGCAGGGCGAAAATACCCAGCACGCCCATCGCAAACCCGGTGCAGATATAGGGCCCGTACTCCTCAAATGTCGGCGAGTACTCCTCAATATCGAGGTTCATCAGCACCATGCCGACGAGCCAATTCCCCACCGCGCAGGCGGCCACGATGCCCGCCGTACTCCACTTCGTTCTGACCATGGCCCCAAGCTTAAGCCCGCGGCCATAGTACTTAGGGATGATTTATTTCTGCACCCCGGCCGCATCGCGCATGGCCTTCGTCTGCGCGGACGGATGCTCGTTCTCGGTAGCCAGGCGCTCAAACGCCACGGCCGCCAGCGCGGCGGCCTGCATGCCGAGTACGGAATCATCAAAGCGCATCATCGGCGAGTGATTCCACTCGCGCTGATTTTCGGGCTTTTCCGGATTGGCCGTGCCCATCCACATAAACGTGCCCGGGACCTGAGAGAGGACGTAGCCGAAGTCCTCGGAGGCCATCATCGGGGCGTCGAAAGGCTGGACGTTCTCGGCGCCAAACATCTGGCCCCACAAGGTGGCGGCGAATTGATTCTCACGCGCATTGGTCTTGGTGGTGGGGTACAAAATCTCGAAATCCACCTGCGCGGTGCAGCGGTGCGAGGCAGCGACGGAGCTGGAGACCTCCGTAATCATCTGCCGCACGGCGTCGATCTTCTCATCGCGCAGCACGCGCACCGTCGCACCCAAAGCCGCGCGCTCCGGGATGGCGTTATACGCGCCGTCGCCAGCCCACAGGTTGGTCACGGTAATCACGATGGGCTCCAGCGCATCAAAACGGCGGGTCAGCGCGGTCTGCAGCGACATCTGAATCTCCGCCAGCGCCGCCACCGGGTCGATGGCATCGTGCGGGCGGGAGCCGTGCCCGCCCTTGCCCAGCACAGTAATGGTCAGGTTGGACGAGCTAGCCATCATCGGGCCCGGCACATAGTGGAAGGTGCCGCGGTCCTGGGGGCCGACGTGGAGGCCGTAGGCAGCAATGGGGCGTCGGCCAGCGGCGTCGAGGACGCCCTCCTCAATCATCGGCAGCGCGCCGCCCGGGCCTTCCTCGCCGGGCTGGAACATGAAGGTGACATCGCCGTGTAGCTCCTCGCGGTGCTCGCACAGAATCCGCGCCGCGCCCACCAGGCCGGCGGTGTGCAGGTCATGACCGCAGGCGTGCATATAGCCATTCGTCGACGCAAACGGGCTGCCGGTCTGCTCGCGCACCTCGAGGGCGTCCATGTCCGCGCGCAAAAGCACCGACACCGGCCGCTCGCCGCGCTGGCCGCCGCGCAGTACGGCCACCACCGAGCTCAAATCCTGGCCCACGTGGATTTCCAGCGGCAGGCCCTCCAGCGCTTCTAGGACCTTCTTCTGCGTGCGCGGCAGGTCCAGGCCGATTTCCGGGTTTCGGTGCAGGTCGCGGCGAAAGTTCTGCAGCTCCTCGAGCATGCCCTCGCCCATTTCCTGGAATACCTCGGTGGCCACCCGCTCACCAATGCGCGCCCGCGTCACCGGCAGGGGCGGCAGCTGCTGGGCCTGGCGCGGGGCGGCCAGGCGGCCGGGGTTGGCGGGGCGAATCCGCTTGGTCGGGTCAGTCATGGGGAGCTCCTTTCTCGCTTTCCTATTCGAGGGTACCGCAGGTTATCCACAGGGCGCCCGGCGGGTTCGGGGTTGGTGTGACGGGTGGGGCGAGTTATCCACAGGCGGGCGCGGGTGGGCTACCGCGGGCTTGCGGGGTGCCTTAGGCTCACCGGCATGACCCGCTTGCAGGACTACGCCCGCCAACTTGCCTCGCCGATGGAGCTTCTCGGCGAGGTCTCTGACGCGCGCGAGGCCGACCTGCGCCGGCTGGGGCTTCCCCGGCAGGAGGCACGGAGCCTGCTTGCGCTTGCCGACGTCTACTTTGGCCCCACTCCCTTCACCCGCCGGCAGCGCTCGTGCCGGGCAACCAAGCATTGCTTGGCGACGTTGAAGATTATCGAAAAGTACGTCTCGCGCACGAAATCCAAGCGGGATGCGTGGGCGCTGCGGGCTGAACTATGCGCGACCGACCAGGACGTGGAGCAGCTCGCGCGCACGCGGCTGAAAGAGCTCTATCCGCCGCGACAGCCGGAAAAAGGGGTGCGGATGACGCGGCGCAAGGGCGGCCCGTCGACGCTATCGATTACCGGCGATTCCGATTTCATTGCTGACCTGCACGCCAGCATCAACGAGGAGAAGCCGCTTGATTCCGTAGAGAATATCTTCTTCCGCGGCGGGGCTGCGGCGCGGCCTGCCGCGACGACGAATATCATCATTCAGCTCGATGAATTGGATGAAATCTTAAGCGGCGGAGGCGAGGAAATCACGCTGCGCCTTACCAATGGCGCCGAAATCAGCGGCGCGAAGCTGGTAGAAAAGCGCTTGGCCGAATGCGGGCTCGTCACCCTCGTCCATCCTTATGAGGGAGCGGTGAACCTGTATCGCACCTCGCGGCATGCCTCGGAAAAGCAGCGGCTCATGGCGGGTGCGGAAAACCCCACCTGCCCGTGGGCGGAGTGCAACTATCCAGCGGATAAGTGCCAGATCCACCACCTGCAGGCGTGGAAGCACGGCGGCGAGACCAATATGGCGAATCTCAGCGTGGCGTGCCCGTATCACAACGGCGTCAACGACGACGATCCGCACGCTCCGCCGGTGCGCGGCCGCCTCGAGCGGCGCCAGGGCCGAATAGTCTGGGTCCCACCCTGGGCCGATTCAACCTAACTACTCGCCTGAAGCCCCAGCCCCAACCCTCCTGCGCGGACCGGGGCGCTCAAGCCTGCCGTGGAATCCGGCAGCTGACAACCTCGCAACCACGGCGTGGCTGCGAGGTGAGTTCGACATGCGTGGGGTGGATTAATCGTCGGCGTCGGTAGACAGCGCGGCCACGAAGGCCTCCTGCGGCACCGAGACGGAGCCCAGCGTCTTCATGCGCTTCTTACCGGCCTTCTGCTTCTCCAGCAGCTTGCGCTTACGGGAGATATCGCCGCCGTAGCACTTCGCCAGCACGTCCTTACGCATGGCGCGGATGTTTTCGCGGGCGATGATCTTCGAGCCGATGGCCGCCTGGACGGGCACCTCGAACTGCTGACGCGGGATGAGCTCCTTGAGCTTCTTGGTCATCTTATTGCCGTACCACTGGGCGGAATCGCGGTGGACGATGGCGGAGAAGGCGTCGACTGGGTCGCCGTTGAGCAAGATGTCGACCTTTACCAAATCCGCAAGCTGCTCGCCGGCCTCTTCATAGTTCAGCGAAGCGTAGCCCTTGGTGCGGGACTTCAGCATATCGAAGAAGTCGAAGATGATTTCGCCGAGCGGCATGGTGTAGCGCAGCTCCACGCGGTCCTCGGAAAGGTAGTCCATGCCGCCCATCTGGCCGCGCTTGGACTGGCAGAGTTCCATGGTGGGGCCGACGAACTGCTCGGGCACGATGACAGTCATCTTCACCACGGGCTCATAGACCTCGTTGAGCTTTCCTTCTGGCCAGTCAGACGGGTTGTGGACCCACTTTTCCTCGCCGTCTTCAGCCACCACGCGGTAGGTCACCGAAGGCGCGGTGGAAATCAGGTCGAGGCCGAACTCGCGCTCCAAGCGGTCGCGGGTGATTTCCATGTGCAAAAGTCCCAAGAAGCCGCAGCGGAAACCAAAGCCAAGGGCGACGGAGGTTTCGGGCTCGAAGGTAAGGGAGGCGTCGTTAAGCTGCAGCTTTTCCAAAGCATCGCGCAGGTCCGGGAAGTCGGCCTGGGAAATGGGGAAAAGGCCGGAGTAGACCATCGGGTCCGGGTCCTTGTAGCCCTTGAGTGGGGTTTCGGCGCCGCCGTTGGACCAGGTGACGGTATCGCCCACCTTGGTCTCGCGGACGTCCTTTACGCCGGTAATGAGGTAGCCCACCTCGCCGGGCCCTAAGCCCTCGCACTTTTGCATCGTGGGCGAGACAATGCCGATTTCCAGCAGCTCATGGTTGGCGTTGGTCGACATCATGGTGACCTTCTGGCGCGGGGTGAGTTTGCCGTCCACCATGCGGATATAGGTCACCACGCCGCGGTAGGTGTCATAGACGGAGTCAAAAATCATGGCGCGGGCCGGTGCATCGGCGTCGAATTTAGAAGACGGCGGCGGAACTAGCTCGCAGACCTTGTCCAGCAGCTCGACGACGCCCTCGCCGGTCTTGCCCGACACGCGCAGCACCTCTTCCGGCTCGCAGCCGATGATATTGGCGATTTCCAGCGCGTATTTTTCTGGGTCGGCGGCCGGCAGGTCGATTTTATTGAGGACCGGGATGATTTCCAGGTCGTTTTCCATCGCCAGGTAGAGGTTGGCGAGGGTTTGGGCTTCGATGCCCTGGGCGGCGTCGACAAGCAGGATGGCGCCCTCACATGCCTCGAGCGCGCGGGATACCTCGTAAGTAAAGTCCACGTGGCCGGGAGTGTCGATCATCTGCATGACAATCTGTTCCCCCTGCGCAGTGCCGGACTGGGGCACCCACGGCAGGCGCACGTTCTGCGCCTTAATGGTGATGCCGCGCTCGCGCTCGATGTCCATATTATCGAGGAACTGGTCACGCATATCGCGCTCCGCAACCACCTTGGATAGCTGCAGGATGCGGTCCGCCAGCGTCGACTTGCCGTGGTCGATGTGAGCAATAATGCAGAAGTTTCGGATTCGGGCGGGATCCGTAAACGTCGTGGCCGCAAAGTTTTCAGACATACGTCTACAATAGTCGACATGAAAAGCGCCATGCTCACCCGTCTGCGCCAAGCGCTGGGAATCAGCGAGCGCGAGCCGATAGACACCGGCCTGAGCCGCATTAATTCCCGGTTGGGACTGGATAGGTCGGATGAGTTCCACGAGCCGCGCAAGGCCGCCGATATCCAGGTAGAGGCCACTGCCTCCCACCCCCGGTCCATATTTTTCACCCCCGATATGGACGGCCAGGCTGATTCCGGCGAGGTGGTCTGGGTGTGGGTACCGGCCGAAGGTAAGCAGGCACCACCGCGCGAGCGGGCTATCTTGGTCGTCGGCCGCACCCGCACCACGGTAATGGGCTTACTTATCTCCCCCAACCCAAAGCATGCGCTTGACGACGCCTGGCTGGAAATCGGCGCCGGCGAGTGGGACGAGTCCGGGTGCGATTGCTGGGTGCGCCTCGACCGCCTGCTCGAGGTATCCGAGGAGCAGGTGCGCCGGCAAGGCACGCTTTTTCCGGAACGCAGGTTCGAACGAATCGCGAATAGGTTGCGGTCGCGCTACCACTGGGCCTAGCCGGCGTGAAGGCCGCGGCCGCGGGGAGGGTTTTGGCAGGTCGGGTTCGGTACTGCTATTGTGTATTGGTTACTTACTTGCCGGGCGCGCTGGTCGGGGCGGGCAGGACCTTGGGTTCGCTCTTCGAATACCAGCGCCGAGCGCGCCAGCGTTTGCTGGCCGCGGGAGTAGTCCGAGTAGGTCGGTTTCTACGTCAATCACTTTCGATTACTAAGAGGTATTTTTCATGGCAAATATCAAGTCCAAGCAGAAGCGCGTTATCACCAACGAGAAGGCACGTCAGCGCAACAAGTCCGTTCGCTCCGCCGTCCGTACCGAGATCCGCAAGTTCCGCGAGACCGTTGCCGCTGGCGACAAGGCTGCTGCTGAGAAGCAGCTGCGCGTGGCATCCCGCGCCCTGGACAAGTCCGTGTCCAAGGGTGTCTTCCACCGCAACACCGCAGCCAACAAGAAGTCCGGCATGGCTTCCGCGTTCAACAAGATGGACTAAGAGCCATTGCACAGATCATCCCCCGGTCGCGCTCTACGGAGCGCGCCGGGGGATTTTCTTAGCTTACTTTGGCCGGCGGAACCGGCAGGCAGGGCCGGTGAGACTTAGGCGGGGTGCTTAGGCCAGTTCGTCGTTGAAGTAGTCTTCGAAGATGGCGCCGGCGTTGTGGAAGGCGTCGGCAAGCGAAGTGCCGCCACGGGTTTCCACGAAGGTCTCAAAGGCGGTCAGGAACTGGGTGTGGATGATATTGACGGTCGGCGTGAGACGCGGATCGGAGGACTTCCAGCCCTCGCGGGCCTGCACCGCCTGGCGGACGCGCTGAATGATGCGGCTATTGCGCTGACAGTACAGGGCGCGCAGCTTCGCGTCCTTTGCCAGCGCCTGGGCCGTAAGCTGGGAGATTTCGGGGAAGAACTCATCTCCTACGGCACGGTTAAACTCGGCCATCGCCATAATTTCGGAGTCTTCGCGCAGGCTTCCGGTGGGCAATCCTGCGGCGAAATTTTGGAATTGGTTCTCCACTTCCTCCGACATTTCGGGTCCTAAAACTGCCGATTCTTTGTCTTTTATGTAATTAAAAAGCGTACGGCGGGAAACGCCCACTTCGTGAGCGAGCTCTTCCATGGTGAACCCGTCATAACCGTTCTCGATAACGAGGTTGAGCGCAGCGACTCGGATTTTTGATATACGCGGCATAAATGCCCCTTTCTGTCCCGACGCTCTTCAAGCTTCAGTTTCTTTTCTTTCTCCCTAAGAAATTGTGAGGAAATTATATTTTGTCTACAAACTAAGGGATTTTGAGGCGATTTTATTACCTTATATTCGGTCAGAGAAACCGCCATGCACACCACGGGAATTCCCCGCCGACACGTCTGCGCATTTTCGCCCGTCATGGCACCATTCGGCAAAACTGTGACGTTAGACAACCAAGGCGCTAAGCTCACCCGGCCGCGCACTCGATTTATCCGCTTGCACGTTCGAAAGCCCGATGGTGCTTGTGTCCGGTAGGGCGGCTAAGATGAGTCAACGATGAAAAACGTTAAGCCACTGGTGAAATGGGCGGGCGGGAAGCGCCAGCTCTTGCCGCATATCCACGCCGCTCTGCCGGCGGAGAACCCGCGGCGTTATTATGAACCCTTCATCGGTGGCGGTGCGGTGCTTTTCTCTCTCGAACCGGCCAGCGCACGGGTCAACGATCTCAATAGTGAGCTCATTAACCTGTATGAGGTGGTGCGCGGCGGGGTCGATGAGCTCATTGAGGAGCTCGCGGGCTACCCCAATGAGGCAGAGTTTTTCTATGCGCTGCGCGCAGTGGACCGGGATGCCCACGAGTTTGCCGCCCTCTCCCCCGTCGAGCGCGCGGCACGAACGTTGTATCTGAATCGCACCTGCTATAACGGCCTGTACCGCGTGAACGCGGCCGGCCAATTTAATGCCCCGTTTGGGCGTTATAAGAATCCCACTATCTGCGATGAAGACACTCTGCGCGCGGTGCACCACTATTTTGCGGAGAATGATGTGGCCTTCTCGCAGGGCGATTTCGCCGCGGCGGTAGTAGAGGCGCGCGAAGGGGACTTCGTGTACTTCGACCCGCCTTATGACCCGGTGAACGTGACGAGCTCCTTTACCGGCTACCAAAAGGGCGGCTTTGACCGTGCGGAACAACAGCGCCTCAAAGAGGTCTGCGATGACTTGGATAGGCGCGGGGTGAAGTTCCTGTTGTCTAATTCGGCCACCGAGTTCATCCGCGAGCTTTATGCGGACTATGAAGTAGGAATCGTGGGAGCAACGCGGGCGATTAACTCCGTTGGTTCGAAACGCGGCAAAGTCGACGAGGTCCTGGTGCGCAACTACGAGGTCCGCGGTGACTAGCGGGCCGGAAGCGCAGGAGCTGCGGGCGCGCTTTGGTGTGCCGGAGTCGGTGAAGCTCGGCGTCAATGACTGGGGCTGGCTGCGCATCCTGGCGGCGGGATACGACGCGCAGCTGGAGCGGCGCGGGTATTTCTATATCGGCGCGCGGGAGCTAGAACGGCTCTCGGGCCGGCAGCCGCGGCTGATGGCCAAGCATGATTTTTCTACGTCGCGGCCGTGGATTTTTCAGCGTCTCCAACTGGGAATCTTACCGGTCAGCCGCAGCGAATATCTGGTGGGGCGATTCAACCTGTACGAGCAGTTTCCACAAACGCAGCGCGGCGAGGTACGCACGCTGGAGCTGCCGGCGGGTCTGGACACTCTTTCGTTGGAGGGGGTGAGCTCGGAGGCGGTGGCGTTAAATGGGGCGTCGGCAAGCGGGATGCTAGAGGATTTCCTGGGGTGCGGGCCGTTGCAGGCGACGGTGGCGGGTCGTATGTCCACGCGCGGGCTTAAGGTGCGGCTGCCGGACTTGGGTGTAGATGTGGCAGTGGACCGCGCGCAGATGGAAATCGACGGCGGCTTTGAATCGCTCGAGCACCTGGTGCTGGTGGAGGCGAAGAATCACCTTTCGGATGATTTCAATATCCGGCAGCTATATTTTCCCTACCGGCGCTTCCAGCAGCGCCTGGCCAAGGATGTCGTGCCGGTCTACCTGGTGTATTCCAATGGTATTTTCCACCTGTACCGCTATGAGTTTCGGGACCCGGCGGATTTTCGCAGCATTGCGCTGGTGGATAGCGCCCGCTACGCGCTGTCCGCCTCGCATCTGGACCCCCAGGCGGCGCTCGACATTGTGCGGGCGGTAGAGCCCGAATCCGAGCCGTCCGTGCCCTTCCCACAGGCCAACAGCTTCGAGCGGGTGGTCAACTTGCTCGAGCTCATAGCGCTGCAGCCGCTAAGCAAGGCGGAGATTACCCAGCGCTATGATTTCGACCCGCGGCAGGCGGATTATTATGCCAACGCCGCGCGCTACCTAGGCCTGGCGGAGCCGGTGGAGGACACGTGGGAGCCGACGGAGCACGGACGGCGGGTTATCGAGCAGCCGCAGCGCGACGCCCGGAATGCGGCTCTCATACGGGCGCTGGCGGCGCGGCGGGTTTTCCGCGAAGTCCTTGAGCTCAGCTTGGCCCGCGGGGCGGTGGCTAGCACCGCGGAGATTTGTGCGGCCATGGAGGGGCTGGGGCTCAGCTTGGCGACGTCCCGGCGGCGCGCCTCCACCGTCGCCCGCTGGACCCAGTGGGTGCTGGACACGGTGGCCGAGGGCACGCCGCGCCTGTTTTAAGCCAGCAGGTTCTGCCCGCCGGAGATGATAAGGACGATGCCGGCGATGATAAAGAAGAGGCCAGAGCCGATGTCGATCCACGGGCCGGCGGCGATGAGCTTGCGGCGCACGGCATTGGTGGAAATTACCGTGGCGACGACGAGGAAGAAGAGGAAGGCCGACAGCGAAAGCGAGAGTGTCAGCGCAATCGCCAGCCAGACGGGTGGGCTGGCGGGAAGCAGCGGGGCGATCATCGCGGCAAGGAAAAGCACGATTTTCGGGTTGGACATATTCGTGGCCAGGCCGACCTTGAAGGCGGTGCGCAGGCGGCCGAGCTGGGCGGCGGCGTCTTCTAAGTCCACGGGCGGGTTGGCGCGCTGGGCGATGCCGCTGCGCAGCGCGCGCGAACCCATAAATACCAGGAAGCAGCCGCCGACGGCTTGGACCGCGCCCAAAATTTCCGGGAAGGCCGTCAGCAGCGCGGCGGCGCCGAAAACGGTGGCGGCGCACCAAAAGAGCACGCCGATCTGAATGCCGACGGCCGCCGCAATGGCATGGCGGCGCGAGCGGGTGGCGTAGCGGGTCACCAAAATGATGTCCGGTCCCGGCGAGGCGACGCCCACCAGGTTCATCAACAAGAGGGTGAAGAAGGATGTCCAGGTCACTCCCCCGCCTCGCTTTCGAGGCGCGGGATGAGGTCCTCGCGGCCGAACAGGCGGGCGGAATCCAGCGCGGAAGGCTGGCCGGCGGTGGGGTCGGCGTGGGCGGAAAGGAGGGCGTCGATAGCCGCGTCTTCCTTCTTGAAGATGGCGCCGGCCAGCGGGGACTGGCCGCGATCATTGAGCAGGTTGACGTCCGCGCCGGCGCGGGCAAGTGCGGAAACCAGCTCGGCGTGGCCATGATAGGCGGCGAGCATGATAAAGGACTGGCCTTCGTGGTTGACGAGGTCGATATTCACGCCGTGGTCGATATAGGCGAGGAGGTCTAGGTCGCCCTCGCGCGCCATGTCAAAGAGTCGACCGGCGAATTCTTGCACTTGCGTTTCAGACATAGTTTCTAGCTTATCGCGCCAGTTCCGCGACCCGTTTGACGGCCGCCTCTATCGCGAATTCAGGCTCGCCGCCTTGGCCCTTGACGGCGGCATCGAGCTCCGAGACGAGGATGACCGCCTTGGTAACGTTATCGGCAGACCAGCGGCGGGCCACCGGTTGGGTCATTTTGACCACGTAGGGCGCCAGGCCGGTTTGGCTCGCCAGCGAGTACTGGTCCCCGCGCGCGGAGTAGAGGCGGGCGACGGCGCCGACCTTATTGGCCAGCGCGGCGGCAATCGCCACGGGGCTCGCGCCCAGCTGGAGGGCGCGGCGGCAGGTGGATACGGCGGCTTCGACGCGGCCGGCGACGGCGGCGTCGGCAATGTCCCAGTTGGCCACCTCGGCCACGCCGACGTAGTAGTTTTGCACCGCCTCGCGGGTGACATTGCCGCCGGTATCGGAGACCAGCTGGGAGATGGCAGAAGCTAGCTCGCGCAGGTCAGAGCCCACGCCCTCGAGCACGGCGTGGATAACGTCCGGGGTGGGGCGCACGCCGTGGCTGGAAAATTCGCGGGTGGCCCATTGGCCCAGCTCATTGGGGTAGAGCGAGAAGACCTCGTGGACCTCGGCAATCTTGCGCAGCTTGGCCACGAGCTCGGGCTGCTTCTTCTTTTTCTTCAGCGTCTTGGCCGTCACGGAGTAGATGATGACCATGGTCATGCCCGGCGCGGGATTGGCGCAGGCGCGCAGGATGATATCGACTACTTCCTTGCCGGCACGCTCGCAGTCGCTGATGACGATGACGCGGTTATCGCCAAACAGCGACGGACTGGTGGCCTCGAGGAGCTCTCCCTCAGAGACCTCGGAGGCTTTTAGCTTCGTCAGCTCGGGGCGGGCACCGGTGGGTCCGCTCTCCTCGGCCGCGGCGCGCTGGATGTGCAGGCGGGCGCGTTCGGTGAGGAATTCATCGTCGCCGAGGATGAGGTGTACTGGAGGCATGCCCGCCATTCTAGCCTGCGGCCAGGCCGAGCCAGGCGATGCCCGCCAGCGTCAGCACCAGGGTGAGCCACGGGCGGTGATAGAGGAGGCCGGCGATAATCCAGGCGTAGGCAAGCAGCGTAAAAAGCGGGTTGGCGGGGATGGTGACCACGGGCAGGTGGGCCACGCCGTGGGCGATAGTATTAATCCACCATGAGAGGGGCTCAATGAGGCGCAGCAAGCCGGCGCCCAGCACGTCCAGCGGGCCAAGCTGGGCAAAAATGGCGGCGATGAGCCCCACGATGGTAATCGGCACGGTGGCAGGCTCGACCAGGATATTGGCCAGCACGGAAACGACGGAGACCTCACCGGACATGAGCGCGACCAGCGGGAGGGTAACGATATCTGCGGCGATGGCCACAGCGACCGCGCGCAGAAAGATGGCGGGCCAGCCGGTCACGGCCAAATGCTTATAGATGAGCGGGCTCAGCGCCACGATGCCGAGCGTCGCGGCGCACGATAGGGCAAAACCAAAGTGCACGGCGAGGTCGGAATCCACAAAGAGCAGCGCGATGATACCGAGGCTGAGCGCATGGATGGGCTCCATGCGCGTGGAATTGAGCACGGCGAGCAGCCCCACTACCCCAGCGACGGCCGCGCGCTGGACGGAGGGTTCGAAGCCCACAAGCAAAACATAGGTGGCAAGGGCGCACAGGGAGGCGGCCACGCGGGCGCGGGGACCGAGCGCGAAGGCGGCGCAGACCACGGCCGCGGCGGAGCAGACGATGGCCACATTGGCGCCAGATACAGCACTCAAGTGCGAGAGCCCGGTGGCAATATACAAGTCGCGTTCGGCGGTATCTTGCAGCGCGGTATCGCCGAGCACCATGCCGGGAATAAGGCCTTGGCTGGAGGGGCCTACGGTATCGAGTACCAGCGCGCGGAAATTCTCGGCCACCTCGGCCGCCCAGCCGGCCAGGCCTTCGGGCTCGGCGGTTACCTGTACGTCGGTGGCATTGGCGCTAAGCTTTCCGACGCCCGCCCTATCCGACTCCCCTGCCCTCACCCTGGCCGTAAGTTCGGCGCCAGCGGCCGCCGGGATTGGTTCTGGGCTAAAGACCGGCAGCTGGGTGGGGTATCCCGGAACCTTGAGCTTGAGCAGCCAGCCGCCCGTACTGGTCTGCGTAGGTGCAGTGACAAGGCGCCCGGTGACTTCGGTGCCGAGGTCGAAGGCGGCGGCACGGGCCTGGCGCACCGCGGCGACGAGAGCCGCACCCCCAGCAACCGCCCCGCAAAAGAGCGCTTGGCCCCACTGACGGGCAATGAGGCACAGCGCGACGACGACTGCGATGAGTGCGATGGCCCAGCCGCGGCCGGCGAGGAGTACGGCGATGACGGCCAGCCAGGCGGTAGCCGCGCCGGGGACGAGCCGCAGTTCTCGCATCGCACGCTCGAATACGAACTAGAGCTGGACTTGGTCTGTGAGCTGTTCCAGCTTCGCCGGCCCGATGCCGGAGACCTCGAGGAGCTCTTCTACATCCTTGAAGCCGCCGTGCTCCTCGCGGTAGGCCACGATGGCCTGCGCGGTCACCTCACCGACGCCCTTGAGTTCCATGAGCTCTTCGGCGGTGGCGCTATTAAGGCTCACGCCGCTGCCGCTAGCGCTGCCGCCTGGGCTGCTGGAGTTGTCGCCGGCGGGGGCGGGTTCGCCGGGTGCGGGAGCTGGGGCGGCGCCGGAGGGCAGGATGTGGAGCTGTTGGCCGTCGGAAAGCCGCTGCGCATGGTTGAGAGCCATGGTCTCGGCGCCTGGTAGCGGCTGGGCGGCGTCGAGGGCATCGGCCACACGCGCGCCGGGCTCGAGTGTTTTCAGTCCGGGCTCTGCAACTTCGCCGATGACCGAGACGATGATTTCGCTGGGCTCTTCGCTGGGGGCCGCGCCTGGGCTCATTGCCGCAGGCTCGGGCATGCCGGAAGATTCTTCGGAGCGTGCATTGATGCCGAGCCACACCACCACGCCGATAACGAGAATGACCGCCACGGCGCAGGCCTGCCAGGGGCTGATGCGCAGTCGCGGGCGCGGGTAATCGACGGCGAGGAGTTCTTCCTCGCCGGTGGGTTGGGTAAATTCGCGGAGTCGTTCGCTGATCTTGGGTGCCGCCATGGCGCTGAGCCTAAGCCCGAGCGCAATTAAGTGGTATGCCAGGCGAAGGCGGGCTGTGGATAACTTGTTGTGGGTGTCAACTAACCCGGCGCGATGGGTCTAGTTATCCACAGATCGGCGCGGCGGGAAGGCGCGGGGTCGACCACGTATGTGAGAATGTGCCGGTTCGGCGGGCGGCTCGGAGCTAAACACGGCGGAGACGCCAATGGCGGAGGGACCGGCGTGGACAGAGAGGACGTCGTTAAGCGGAGTACAAATAAAGGACGAACCCTGCGGCAGCGCCGCTGCAAGGAGCGCCTCCAACTTGGCGGCTGCGTCCTCGGCCTGGTTGTGTTGGATGGCGACAAAGGCCGGCTCACCGTCCGCGCGGGAGGCGATGAGGTCCACCAGCTTGGTAAAAGCCTTGGTCTGGGTGCGGGTCTTGCCCACCAGCTCCAGCTTGCCGCGGGTAATCGACATAATCGGCTTGGTGGCCAAAAGCGCCGTAGACAGCACGGCCGTGGCCGGGGACAGGCGGTCAGAGCGGCGCAGATCCTCCGTGGAATGCAGGTAAACCCAGGTAGCCGCGCGTTTAAGGGTATCGACGGCCGCGGCATAGCACTCGTCCAAGCTGGCGCCACGGGAGGCGAGCTTAGCCGCGGACATGGCGGCCGCGCCCATGGCCATACCGGCCGAACCGGAGTCGATCACCCGCACCGTGTGCGGAAAGACGCCGGAGGCGGACACCGCGGCGGAATAGGTGGAAGATAGCTCTTTGGACAGGTGAATGGCCACCACGCCATCATCCTGGGCGCGCTCCATTTCGCGGCCATAGGCGGCAGCCAACTCCAGCGCGCTCAACCCCGAAGTGGAGCGCTCCAGGCCATCCTTGCCGTGGCTTTCCATAAGGTGCAGGTCAATGACGGTGATGGATAGCTGTTCCGCCAGCTCCGGCGGCAGGCCTGCGGAGGAATCCGTAATGACGCGAACCGTCACTAGATATCCGCCCCGCCGTCCCCGGTGACCTCGCCGCCCATATTCCAGCCGTCGAAATACCACTGGGCGCTGCCCACATTGTCTGGGGTGAACTCCAAGGAAGATAACGGCGTTTCCGGGTTAAAGTCCGGGCGGGCGGTCAGCTGCGACCAGTGGGTATTTTTCAATCCGGAAAGGATGCCGTACTGTGCATGGTCAAGGCCCAGCAGGTGGCAGGTCAGCGCCGAGATGGCACCGCCATGGGCCACGATGAGGACGGGGCCCTGGTCCCAGCCGGCGAAGTCTGCCATGAGCTCATCGACGACGGGCCGGGCACGCTCGGCCACATCCACGCGGGATTCGCCCTGCGGCGGCGCCCAAGTGGGGTCGTGGCGCCAAATGGCGCGCGCGCCTGGAAACTCCTCATCCACCTCGGCGGAGGTCCTGCCCTGCCACCGGCCTAGGTGGGTCTCGCGCAGGCGGGCATCCGTGGTGAAATCCATGCCAAGGGCATCGGCGACCACGCGCGCGGTTTCGCGCGCACGGATGAGGTCGGAGGCGACAATTTTAGACACTCCCTGATCCTGCAGCAGTCGCGCGGCGGCGCGAGCCTGCTCATAGCCCAGCTCGGACAGCTCAGTGTCCAAGTGGCCCTGCATGCGGCCGGTGGCGTTATAGGTAGTTTGTCCGTGGCGGATCAGGATCAGGCGGCGGCTCATGCGGGTTTAAAGCTCCTCGTCCTCACCAGGGACCTTATCGGCCAGTGGGAGCTCGTCGATGGAATCAACTTCGCGCGGGTTAACGCCATTGGTCCATTCGCCCGGACGCTCTGGGGCCTCGATGCCCTCGATCTCCAGTGCCGGGCAATCGTGGTACAGGCGGTCCAAGCCGTAGAACTCGCGCTGGTCATTGCGCTGGACGTGGACGACGATATTGCCATAATCCAGCAGCACCCAACGGTTCTCGCGGTTGCCTTCGCGGCGCTGTGGCTCGAAGCCTTGCTTGGTCATTTCGTCTTCGACTTCATCCACGATGGAGCCCACCTGGCGCTCGTTGTCTGCAGAAGCGAGTACGAAGACCTCGGTGATAGCGAGAACATCGGAGACATCAATGGCCGCGATATTGGTGGCCAGCTTTTCTTGCGCGGCGTGGGCCGCGGTTTCTGCCATGCGGCGGGCGAGATCAGAAGTAGACAATGCGTAAAAATTCCCTTTTCGCGTCTGAGTATATTCGGTATGAACTATCTCTATTGAGAGTCTATTCTTGCACGTTTAGCAGGCCCGTGCCCAAAATCTTGGGAAGGCCGCGGAAGTTTCTACAGGGGCTTATCTGGGTTAGGCCCGTAGAGATTGTTCTTGGTGATGTACTGCACCACCCCATCCGGAACGAGGTACCACACGGGCTGGCCTTGAGCGGCGCGTTCGCGGCAAGCGGTAGAAGAGATAGCCATCGCGGGAATGTCGATGAGATCGATATCCTCCTGCGCATCGGCGGGCAGCATATCTGCGCTTAGCTCATAGCCGGGGCGGGTAACGCCCACAAAGTGCGCCATCTCCAGCATCTCTTCCCAGTTATGCCAGCTCATGATGGATGCCAGCGAATCGGCACCGGTAATGAAATAAAACTCCGCCTCCGGGAAGAGTTCGCGCAGGTCGCGCAGCGTATCGATGGTATAGGTGGGCCCCTCGCGGTCAATGTCTACGCGCGAGACGGTAAAGCGCGGGTTGGATGCGGTGGCCACCATCGTCATCAGATAGCGGTGCTCGGCCGCCGTGACGTCGCGGTGGGACTTTTGCCACGGCTGGCCGGTGGGAACAAAGACGACGGTATCGAGGGCAAACCGGTGTGCAGCCTCGCTGGCCGCTACCAAGTGGCCATTGTGGATGGGATCAAAAGTGCCCCCCATGATGCCGATGCGCTGTGGGCTAGTCATGGGTGATGATTATAGTCGCACTACTAGGGGCGGGTCTGACCGGTACCCTGCAGGATCCACTTGGTAGAGGTCAGCTCCGGCAGCGCCATCGGGCCGCGGGCATGCAGCTTCTGGGTGGAAATGCCGATTTCCGCACCCATGCCGTAGACCTCGCCATCGGTGAAGGCGGTAGAGGCGTTGAGCATGACTGCCGCGGCATCCACTTCGTTGCCGAACTTCACTAGGACGTCGGCGTCTTGCGCGGCGATGGCCTCGGTGTGGCCAGTGGTGAACTCGGCGATGTGGGCGATGGCACCATCGACGCCGTCGACCACCTTGGCGCAGATATCCATGGACAGCGACTCCTCGCGCCAGTCCTCATCGGTGGCTTGCACGGCATCCTTGACGCCGAAGGCCTCGAGCTCAGCGACGTCGCCGTGGATGGTCACGCCTGCCTCCTGCAGCGCGGTGATGATGCGCAGCTTGGCGGAGTCGTCCAAGGCGGCGTCGATAAGCACGCACTCCGTGGAGTTGCATACGGAGGTGCGGCGGGTCTTGCCGTTGATGACCATGTCGATAGCCTTGTCCAGGTCCGCAGAGACATCCACGTAGAAGTGACAGTTGCCGGTGCCGGTCTCAATGGCCGGGACGGTGGCGCCGGTGACCACGGCTTCAATAAGCTTGGCGCCACCACGCGGAATGACCAGGTCCACCAGGCCACGAGCGGTGATGAGGTCCTGGACGGAATCGTGGGTCTCGCACGGCAGGAGCTGCACGGCCTCACGCGGTAGATCGAACTCGGCGAGGGTATCCTGCAGGATTTCTACCAGCTTGGCATTGGAGTTGCGGGCAGACTTGGAACCGCGCAGCAGCGGCACGTTGCCGGACTTGATGGCCAGGCCAAAGGCGTCCACGGTGACGTTCGGGCGGGCCTCATAGACCATGCCCATCACGCCGAGCGGGACGCGCACCTGCTTCATCTGGATGCCGTTGTCCATGGTGCGGCCCTGCAGGATCTCCCCTACCGGGTCCTGGAGGCCGGCAACCTGGCGCAGGCCGCCAGCGATGCCCTCCACGCGGGCGGCGTCGAGGGATAGGCGGTCAATGAGGGACTCGGACATGCCGCGCTCGCGGCCAGCTTCGATATCTTGCTTATTAGCGGCGAGGATATCCTCGGTGTGGGCGATAAGGTTTTCGGCTGCGCGCTGCAAGATTTCGTTTTTGCGCGGCGTGGAAAGCTGCGCCACGACGGGCGCAACATCCTTGGCAGCACGGGCTTTGGACAGAACTTCTTCGCGTTCAGTGTTGCTCATGCCATACCAGCCTAACGAAAGGCCACGCGCATTTCAGCGACCTCAGCCGCGGTGGGGTTAAGCTGGCCATCGTCAGCGCGGTTACCTGGGCTATCCATCAGTAGCCGGCTTCAGTATCTACTTCCGTAGGGATTGTCTCACCGGTGGCAAAGCGCTCCATGACCTTTGCTGCATGCGCGCCGATGCGGCGGCGCACCGAATACGGCGGATTGGCAAGGTGCGGGGTAATGACCACGTTGGGCATGTCCCACAGCGGGTGCCCATCGGGCAGCGGCTCGGGGTCGGTGACGTCCAGGCCGGCTCCGGCGATCTGGCCGGCGCGCAGGGCGTCGACCAGCGCATCGGTATCCACTAGCGGGCCGCGCCCAACGTTAATGACCACGGCGTGATTGGGCATGGAGCGGAAAGCGGCGGCGTTAAAAAGCTGACGGGTCTGTTCCGTGAGCGGAGCGAGCGCCACAAAATAGTCGGCGGCTGGCCACACGCGCTCGATATCGGAGGTGGAATAGGTTTCATCGGCGCCTTCAACCGGGTTACCGGAGCGATTGACCGCAATGATGCGTGGGCCGAAGCCTTCTAGCATGCGGATGAGCCGCTTTCCGATGCCCCCGGCACCCACCACCGCCACCGTCTTATCCTCAAAAAGGAAGCTGGTGTGGGCCTCGACCTCATCGCGGTTATCCCAGCTCGTTCCCACGCGCTTGTGCGCATGCAATTGGGCGAGCAGGAGCGCAATGGTGGACTCGGCCACGGTGGCATCATATAGCCCTGCCGCGTTCGACCAGCGGGCGGAGGTATTTCGCATGACGTCGAGCAGGTGGTCCACACCAGCAAACGGAACTTGGACTAGGCCCACGCTTGGCGGCAGCGGCTGCGGGAAATCATCCGGGCCACCGTTGAAGATGAGGGCTTCGGCCTCCTCCAGTGGGGCGCGTTCGTGCCCGGCGGCATCGAGGGCCTGCAGGGTTTCCTCCCACGGGGTGGGCAGCATCGCGTACTTCATTAGTATCCGGCCTCCACATCGACGCGGGTGGGCATGGCCTCTCCCCTCTCCCACGCCGCAGCATTGGCGTTGAAGATGGCGCCTAGGTGATATTGAGCTACGTGCGCAGAGGCGGCCATGTGGGGCGTCATGGTGCAATTGGGCAGGTCATAAAGCGGATGGCCATCGGGCAGCGGCTCGGGATCCATAACCTCCAAGCCGGCGCCGGCGATGTCGCCGCTGCGCAAGGCTTCCACGAGGTCATCGGTTACTACGGTGCTGCCGCGGCCGACGTTGATGAAGATGGCGGAGGGCTTCATGGCGCGGAAAGTGGCGGCATCGATAAGCCCCTCCGTGTCTTTGGTCGCCGGGAGGATACAGAAAATAAAATCCGCCTCGCTCCACACGTGCTGGGCTTTATCCATGGGCACGACCTCATCGGCGCCTTCCACCGCGCGGCCGGAGCGATTGACCGCAGTAATGTGCACGCCAAAGGGCTGCAGGAGCTTAATGAGCTGCTTGCCGATGCCCCCAGCGCCAAAGATCGCTACCCTCTTCGGTCCTTGCTGGTTATAGAGCCAGGCCTGGGATTCATCCAGCTCCTTGGCCACCGACCAGGTAGCAGTTTGGGCGAAAGCCTTGTGGTGGTGCGCCTGGGAAAGGGCTAACCCGAGTGCGGACTCGGCCACGGGCTGGGCAAAGGCGCCGGCGGAGTTGCACCATGGCACGCCGTCTGGGGTAATGACGCCTGCATCGATGAGCTGATTGACGCCGGTATAACAATGCTGCACCCAGCCGATATTCGCCGGCATCTCCGGGATGCGGCGCGGGTTGGGCGCATTATTGATATAGACCTCGGCGTCCTCGATGCTGCTTACGCGTTGGTGCCCGGCAGCCTCGATGTCTTCTACCATCGGCTGCCAGGTTTCCGGTCCCATGAAATATTTCATGCCCCAACCATACGGGGAATCTCCGCCCCAGGTTTAGATGCGGGAGGCGAAGTTGGACAGGTAATCCGCGTGGACGACGGAACGGCGCTGCTCCTCAGGAAGTTCTTCCATCTTCTTGCCCTTGATGGCGTGTAGCTCTTCGGAATCGAAGCGCACCTCGCCACGGCCGATGACCTCACCATTCGGGCCCAGGATGTCGATGATTTCTCCCTTGTTGAACTCGCCTTGCACATCGGTAATGCCGACGGCGAGCAACGAGGTGCCACCCTTCGTTACGGCCTCCTTGGCGCCTTCATCGAGACGGACGGCTCCGCCGGTATCGGCGCAGTAGAGCGCCCAGAACTTCCAGGCAGAAAGCTGGCGTTCCTCGCGGGTGTGGAAGACGGTGCCCACGGAGGCGTCGGCCAGCGCGGGGCCAATATTGTCCGTAGAGGTCAGCAGCACTGGAATGCCACCGCGGGTAGCCAGGCGGGCCGCGGAGACCTTGGTGGCCATGCCGCCGGTGCCGACCTTGCCGCCATCGCCAGCAACAACGCCCTTCAGATCCTTGCCGGTGCGCACCTCATCGATGAACTTGGCATCCGGCTCGGCCGGATTCTTATCGTAGAGGCCATCCACGTCAGAGAAGAGGAAGAGCGCGTCCGCGCCCACCAGGTTGGCCACCAGCGCCGAAAGGCGGTCGTTATCGCCAAAGTGCATCTCGGAGGTCGCCACCGCATCGTTCTCGTTCACGATAGGGATGGTGCGCAGCTGGCGCAGGCGATCGATGGTGCGCTGCGCATTGCGGGCACGGTCGCGGTGGCCGGTATCGGACGCGGTGAGGAGAACCTGGCCGATGGTGCGCTTATAGCGCGCAAAGGACTGGCCCCACACAGAGGCCAAGTGCACCTGGCCTACGGACGCAGAGGCCTGCTTGGTAGCCAAATCGGTGGGGCGCTGGTGCAGGCCGAGCGGGCCCATACCGGCGGCAACCGCACCGGAGGAGACGATGATGACATCGGAGCGGCCCATGCGCGCATGGACGGCATCAACGATGTGATCGATTTTTTCTTGGGAAACGCGGAAATTTTCATCCGTGAGGGAAGAGGAACCAATCTTGACCACTACGCGCTTTGCCTGCGCGATGTCGCGGCGGAGATCCGATTCAAAACCGGACGACACCGGATTTTCATCGAGCGGTTCCGGGAAAGGGGTATCAGCGGTAGGACCGGCAAACGGCTCTACCGGAAGCGGAAGGATGGGCTCATTCTGTTGATCAGAAGACATAATTTCATAGTCTACAAAGGTTCCGAGCCCAGCACCCCGACTTTGGGGGCGCAGCGCACAAGGCCCGCGGCGGCGGGGCGGCTTTAGCCCTGCCACCTATCCCGATTAGCGCCCTCGCGAGTTACCTCTTCATCGGTGCCGTAATCATACTCATCGACAAGACCACGGCGCGCCTGCGAGGCGCGCTTGCGTTCGGCGGCGGAAACGCGGCCGGTGCCCTTCAGGCGGGCGTCCTCGCCACGGCTTGCCATTGTCGGATCACCGCCGGTCATCGGCTCCCACTCGAAGGTGATGCCACCGATGGTTACCGGGCAGCCCTCCACTGCGCCCTGCTCGCGCAGCTCATCCTCCACGCCGGCCTTGGCCAAGCGGTCCGCCAAGAAGCCCACTGCCTCATCATTTTCAAAGTCAGTCTGGGTAATCCAGCGATCAATCTTCTTGCCCTCAACAATGAAGCCACCCTCGACCTCAGGATCGGGCTTCACGGTGAAATCAGCAAACGCGCCGGTATGTTTCTTATGGCCCTGCGCCTTGGGGTGGATAACGGTGTGGTTCTTATCCTTTTTCGGCAACGGCTGGGTCTTGCGGTGCTCGGTCACCATATCCATGAGCCGGAACTTCAGCGGGTCCAGACCCTTACGAGCGACTGCCGAAATAATAAAGACAGGCCAGCCAAACTTCTCTTCCAGATCATCCTTGACAAATTCCGCCAGCTCTTCGGCCTCAGGCACATCTGCCTTATTCAAGATGATGACGCGGGGGCGCTCACGCAGATCCCCCAAACCAGTATCTTCCTGCAAAGCCTCCTGGTACTTTGCCAACTCATTTTCCATCGCCTCAATATCAGAGACCGGATCACGGCCGGGCTCAATGGTGGCGGTATCCACCACATGGGCAAGCACCGCCGTGCGTTCAATATGGCGCAAAAAGTCTAGGCCGAGCCCCTTGCCATCGGCCGCGCCCGGGATAAGCCCGGGCACGTCCGCGATAGTAAAGGAGCTATCTCCCATATCCACCACGCCAAGGTTCGGCTGCAGCGTGGTAAAGGGATAATCACCGATCTTTGGCTTCGCGGCAGAAAGAACCGAAATCAACGAAGACTTACCCGCCGAAGGGAAACCCACGAGCCCGACGTCCGCCATGGACTTCAGCTCGAGGATTAAATCGTGCGCTTGGCCCGGCTCGCCCTGCAAAGCAAAGCCGGGCGCCTTACGGTTCTTGGAGGCAAGCGCCGCGTTGCCTAGGCCACCGAAGCCGCCTTCCGCAGCAATAAAGCGGGTGCCAGGCACCGTCAGGTCAGCCAGGGTATCGCCCTTTTCATTGCGCACCACCGTGCCGGCGGGCACCTCGAGAATCAAATCCTCTCCGCGGGCGCCGTTGCGCATATCACCGGCACCGTTGCCGCCGCGCTGGGCCTTAATGTGCGGACGGTAGTGAAAATCCATCAGGGTATGGATCTGCTCAGAGACCTCGAGGACAATATCGCCACCGTGTCCACCATTGCCGCCATCCGGGCCGCCCAAAGGCTTAAACTTCTCGCGGTGGACAGACACACAGCCGTGTCCACCGTCGCCTGCTTGCAGGTGCAGGACAACGCGGTCAATAAAACGTGCCATGGTCAAACCCTCCGTAAGTTAAATCTTTGTCCCCGCCAGTGTAATGCGTGTCTTGGGCTGGACTCCAACCGCAACCGGATTGAATCCGCCTACCTAGTCGGCCATCCCATCGGCTGTGTCCGCTAGCGTGGTGTATCTATTACCCGGGTGGAGCCTCGTTTCGGTATCCACAAAACCAGAAAATCCTCGAGCCTCCCTCACCGGGGTAGACTCGAGGATTAACCTCATCGGCCTTAGTTAGGCAGTCGCCTCTGCAGCAACCTCTTCAGCCGGAACAATGTTGACCATGCGACGGCCACGCTTGATACCGAACTCAACGGAGCCAGCTGCAAGCGCGAACAGGGTATCGTCGCCGCCGCGGCCTACGTTCTCACCTGGGTGGAACTTGGTGCCGCGCTGACGCACGATGATCTCGCCGGCATTAACCTGCTGACCACCGAAGCGCTTGACGCCGAGACGCTTGGACTCGGAATCGCGACCGTTGCTGGAGCTGGAAGCACCCTTCTTGTGTGCCATGTGGTTTTCCCTCCTTTAGGGATAATTACAGCCGGTTAAGGCTTACTTGATACCGGTGATCTTCAAGGTGGTCACAGGCTGACGGTGGCCCTGACGCTTCTTGTAACCAGTCTTGTTCTTGTACTTCAGGATATCGACCTTCGGGCCCTTACCCTGCTCAACGATTTCTGCGGAGACAGAAACCTTCTCCAAGTCGGAAGCCTTGGACTTAACATCGGCGCCATCGACGAGCAGAACCGGGGTGAGAGCTACGGCAGAGCCTGGCTCACCCTCGATCTTCTCGACCTTGACGAGGTCACCTTCAGCAACCTTGTACTGCTTGCCGCCGGTCTTGACGATCGCGTACATAGAGGGTTACCCCTTATCTAAACTCGCTCGGAAGCAACCGGGGAGGCCGCGTTCCGAATGGACACTTACACATTGCGTTTAGTTCCCGCGCGAACATGCCCGCACAGCTCACTAAGTGAGTGTCGGACTGATCCAGCGCCGTGAGTACTAAACAGCGACTGTCAAAGACTACCCCGTAGCGGGCACAAAATACAAACCACGCTTTTTGTGCCCGCGTGGCGTAGCCCTAAGACGTGCTTCGCCGTGCTACGCGGCGTCGGCCACGCCCAGACTTTGCGTGCGACTTTTCCTGGTGCGCACCGCTCGCGGAAGCCTGCTTCTGCGCTGCGTTATCCTGCGTCTTTGGGGCCTTGGCGCTTGCCGACGTCCCCTTCTTGCGTACCGCCCTCTTCTTTCCGCGGCGCAGCACCTTGGTATCGCCCGTTGTCGCCTGCTGGCCAGCACCGGAACGCTCCGTCGAGCCATCCTGCTGCGTCGAACGGCCCGGGGCGGTCTTCGCTACCTTCGGATTCTCTGCTACCGCCTTTTTAGGAGCGGCCTGACGCACGGCACGGCGACGCCCACGGCCCTTGCCACCGGCGCGCTCCGCGCGTGCGGCGCCAGCGGCCTTTTCATGACGCTGCTCGGCGGACCCGCCCGCCTGCTTGTGTTCGTGCTCCTGCGCCTTTTCCTTGACCTCGTGCGGCACGCGCGAGGTAGTCCGACGCTTGGCCTGCTGGGTGCGCACCGAACGACGGCGGCCACGCCCGCGTCCCTTGCGCTCTTCGCGCGAGGTCTTCTGTCCGTGCTGGTCTTTAGCCCCGCTGGCATTACCGTCGGCGTCGGCAGAGTCCTGCTCACCAGAGACCGCGAAATCCTGCGGCTGCGGGCGCCTATCGGAGCGGGAATTGCCGCGGGTGCGGCGCTTACGGCGCGGGGAAGCCTCAAACTCGGCTACTGCCTCGGCATAGGTCTTTTCAGTTACTTTCTCCGGAGCAACTTCCTTTTCCGCTGCCTTCTGCTCGCCGCCTGCAGCCGTGTGCGTGGCCTTAGACCGGCGGGTCGCCCGCCGCGGCTTCTTGCCACGCTTGGAGCCGGCCGCTGCACCAGGGTGTGCCTGCGCAACGGCACCCGAGTCCGCGTCCGTATCGGCATCGGGGACGTAGGAATTAAATTCCTGCACCTCATCGCTCTCGGCAGCATTATCCGCCGCGGCGTACGCGATAGCCTCGATATCGGATACCTCAGTCTGAGTGCGCTTGCGCGCGCGGCGGCGACCGCGTCCACGTCCGCGCTCCTTGCTGCGGTCGTGGTCTCCGCTATGCTCTTCCGATTCGGCCTGCGACTCAGCCGGACCGCGCTCGTCCACAACGACGTTTGCTACGAGGTCTTCCAACGAAGTCTTGGCAGATTCTCGGGCGGCCTCTTCGCTCTCGGTACCGTAGACCGGCGCCTGGGTTTTCTTGAAGCGCTTGGGTTTGGAGGAGCTTTCGGGGGCGTCGTCAAGCTCGTGCTTATGCATCGCCACCGCAGCCGGGTGCTGCTGCGGATCATGGTGGTGCTTCTTGTGCCCCTTGGACTTTCGGCCAGAATGCTTGGAGCGCTGATCGTCTTCGGCCTCGTCCACCGGATACTGGTGAATAATGATGCCACGGCCGTTGCAGCACTCGCACTCGGTGGAGAAGGTCTCCACCAGGCCGGTGCCCAGGCGCTTGCGGGTCATCTGCACCAGACCCAGCGATGTAACCTCGGAGACTTGGTGGCGGGTGCGATCGCGGCCCAAGGCTTCCTTCAGACGGCGCAGCACCAGATCCTGGTTTTCTGGCAGGACCATATCGATAAAGTCCACGACGATCATGCCGCCGAGATCGCGCAGGCGCATCTGGCGCACGATTTCTTCGGCCGCCTCGAGGTTATTGCGGGTAACGGTTTCTTCCAGGTTGCCGCCGGAACCGGTGAACTTGCCGGTATTGACGTCGATGACGGTCATGGCCTCGGTGCGGTCAATAACCAGCGTGCCGCCCGAGGGCAGCCATACCTTGCGCGAGAGCGCCTTATGCAGCTGCTCATCAATGCGGTAGGCCTCGAAGGCATCCTGCCCGCCGTGGTCCTTGGCGCGGTAGCGCACCACGCGGTCCGCAAGGTCCGGCGCCATGGAATCTACATAGGCGCGGACGGTATTGAAAGAACGCTTGCCATCGACGATGAGCTCGGTGAAGTCCTCGTTGAAGAGATCGCGCACCACCTTGATGAGCATGTTTGGTTCTTCATACATGGTCACCGGCTTGGCACCCTTGGAGGATTTCTCCTTCTTAGCGTGTGCCACGATGTCCTCCCACCGGCTGTGCAGGCGGTTGACGTCGGTAGCGATTGCCTCTTCTGGGACGTTTTCGGCGGCGGTGCGGATGATGGCGCCGCCATCGCCTGGAACCACGCGGCCGAGGATATCCTTTAAACGCTTGCGCTCCGGAGCGGGCAGCTTGCGGGAAATGCCGGCGCTGCGCCCGCCTGGTACGTAGACCAGGTAACGGCCGGCAAGGGAAATCTGGGTGGTCAAACGCGCGCCCTTGTGACCGATGGGATCCTTAGCCACCTGCACCAGCACCTGGTCACCAGACTTCAGGGCGTTTTCTACCTTGCGGGCGCGCCCGTGCAGCTTGGTCTTGCGCCAGTCGATTTCACCGGCGTAAAGCACGCCATTTCGGCCCTGTCCAATATCCACGAAGGCCGCCTCCATGGACGGCAGCACGTTTTGAACGCGGCCCAAGTAGATATTGCCAATGAGCGAGGCCTGGGACTCGGTGGTCACGAAGTGCTCGACCAACAGGTCATCTTCCAGCACACCCACCTGGGTGATAATGCCGGCGCCGTCCTCGCGCTCCTTATCGCGCACCACCATGGTGCGCTCCACGGCTTCGCGGCGGGCAAGGAACTCCGCCTGGGAGACGATGTGCTGGCGGGTGCGGCCTTTTTCGCGCAGCTCGGCACGACGGCGCTTCTGCGCCTCGATGCGCGTGGAGCCGCGGATCGCCTTCGGCTCTTCAATGTGCTCGGGCTCGTGTGCCTGCTCTTCACGCTTCGAACCCGCGCCGCGTCCACGGGATGCGCCGCGGCGCCCACGGCGGCGGCCCTCAGACTTTCCGGAACCACGGTCGGAGCCGGAGCCGGAGCGCTCACGGCTTTCGTCGGCGGAATCCGCCGCGTCCTCATTGTCATCGCGTGCGGCATCGTCGGTGGTGAAGTCCTCCTCTGCTGCATCTACTGCCGGTGCGAATGCCGCTGCCTCGTCCTGCTGCGGGGCCATAAAGATCGGCGCAAAGTCATAGTGCCCGGAGTCTTCCTCGGATTCAGCGCGCGGGACGATGTGCGGGGCGTAGTAGTCATCCTCGAAGTCCTCGCCGGCCTCGGCCAGCGCCTCGTGCAACTTCGCCGAATCAACCGTTCCGGTATCGAGCGCGCTAGCCGGTGCTTCGTCCGCCTCATCCGCAGGTACTGCTGCTTCGGGTTGTACCGCTTCAGCGTGCTCGGCGTCCTCGGCGGCTGCGCCAGTTTCGGCTGCGGCCTGGGCCAGCGATGCCTCTACCTTGTCTTCGATCTGGGAGATCTCATTGTCCACGTTCTTGCGCACGCGGTGGCGCAGGTGCTCTTCGTCTTCCGCGGACTGCTCCCCTTCCCCTGACTCGGCGGCATCTGCCGGCTCTTCAGGCGCTACAGCGGCGGACTTACGGGTGGCCTTGCGGGCGCGCTTGGCACGCTTCTTAGCTGGCTTCTTTTCCTGTTCCTCGTCCGGGGTTTCTTCCGGTTGCGCAGCGGCCTTGTCCTCGGGATCTTCAGCCGGTGCTGCGGTGGTGTCGCTCGCGGGGGCGTCGGCAACCGCGGCGGCGTTCGCTACAGCGTCCAGCACCTGGCCTGCTTCCTCGCGGGAAAGGGAGCTCTGCGCGCTCTTTTTCAGGCCCATATCTTTAAGCTGTGCCACCAGCTCGCGCGAGGAAAGCCCCAGCTGCTTGGCCAGGGAATACACGCGGGTTTTGTCCTTGAGCTGGCTGCGATCCAGGTTCTGGGCCAAAGACGCCGCTGCCTTGAGGCTTTCAGTTGTTTCTTGAGAGTTCTGTGCCACCATGTTCGGGCTTACTCCTGTACATCGTCTGTATGAGGCGCCGCCTCGGGCGCAGGCACGGCCGGAGACCGTACCGCCGCCGCACGAGGCATAGTGCGCGCTAAAAAAGTTTGTGGGATATGAAGTTATGCCGCGTCTCGTACGCGCTATCCCCCATTGTGTCACAGAACCGCGGGCAAGCTGGCAGGCGGTGTTATGTTGGCGGGGTGGCAGAACTAGCACGAATCCCCGCTCGCGAACTGGCGCAGCATCGGCAGCGCAATGAAGTCCCGGTGCGCTCGGCGCTCTATTTTGGCGTGCCGGCCGGCTTTGCCATTGGCTTCGCCAACACGGGCGTGGATTATATGTTGATGGGAGCCGGTGTTTTTGCCGTTTTTGCGGTGCTGGGGTTGGTGCACCTCATCCGCAATTACCCGCGCGGCATCAACGCTGCACAAGAGGAAATCCGCGATGGTGACTATCCCACGATTGCTTATATCGCGCCATTTATCCCCATCGCGGCACCACTTGTCATGGCTCCACTGAGCGCAGCCGGCTTGCTACCCGAGGTAGAACTGGCCCCGCCCGTTGCCGGTGTCCTATCCGGCGCGTGGTGGGCCTTTGGTTTGCCGCTGGGTATATGGGGCATGTTTTCCCAGTCCTTCCGCATCGGCCGGCGCCGCATTAACAAGATCCTGGAAAAGGACCCGCTCGACGGGGTCACGGAGGCTCGCTTGCAGCTTGCCGACGCCCACTCGGACATCCTCATCGCCCTCGTCGCCGCCGGCGCGGTGCAGGGAAACACGATTAATTCCACTGCCCTCTCGAAGTTCATGCGGGTAGACCTCGACCCTCTATGCGAGCACCTCGATGCTTTGGCAAAGGCGGACCTGGTGAAGCTAAGCCGAATGGGCCTGCGCACCGCGCCCGCAAAGTGGACCATCACCATCACGCCGACTGGGGTGCGCTGTTTGTATCAAGTGGGCCGGCGCTAACTTGGCAAGCTTTTGTCTCCTGGGAAGAGCTTCGGGCCTATCCAGAGCATTATATAAACAAGGCCCACGAGCACTGGGATTTCAATCAGTGGCCCAATGGTACCGGCAAGGGCCTGTGCTGACGCAGCACCAAATGTACCGATGGAAACCGCGATGGCTAGTTCGAAATTATTACCAGCTGCGGTAAACGCAACGGAAGCGGATTGCGCGTAGTTCATTCCCACGACCTTTGCCACCCCCAAAGCTAGGAAAAACATTCCAACGAAGTAAATAACCAGCGGAATCGCAACTCTCACCACGGCTGTCGGCTGGGCTACCAGCTGCTCGCCTTGCAGTGAAAACAGCAGCACGATGGTGTAGAGCAAACCAATCATCGCCAAAGGCGAGACTGCCGGGAGAAAACGGTCTTCGAACCATTCGCGTCCTTTGACCTTTTCTCCCCACCCCCGTGAGAGCACGCCAAGCAGCAGGGGTATTCCTAGGAACACAAGAACCGCAGTGACGATGGACCAGAAAGAAAATTCAACAGAGGTGGTGTCTAGGCCTAGCCATCCAGGTAGAACTTGCAAGTAGAACCAACCCATGACGCCAAACATGGCTACTTGGAAAATCGAATTGATAGCCACAAGTACCGCTGTGGCCTCTCGATCCGCGCAGGAAAGGTCGGACCATACCAAAACCATGGCGATGCAGCGCGCCAATCCGACGATGATTAAGCCGGTTCGCAACTCCGGCTGGTCTGCCAGAAAGATCCACGCCAAGGTAAACATCAACGCGGGCCCCACCACCCAGTTCAGCACGATAGATATCACCATCAGGCGACCATCGGCAGCAATGTCTCGAGTCTTTTCGTAGCGAACTTTAGCCAGGGGCGGATACATCATAACTAGCAGGCCCAGCGCGATTGGAAGAGAAATACCGCCAACCTCTAGAGCAGACAGTGCTTCTCCAATGCCTGGCAGGAAGTGGCCTATCAATAGCCCCACAGCCATGGCCATGATGATCCAAACGGGAAGGAATCTATCGAGAAATGACAACTTTGGGCGTTGCGTAACGGCCATGGCTCTCCTTGTGCGACGAGGAACTCAACATTCGAGCAGTACTTTAATCGCCCATATTGATACTCGTCAATATAACGGAGTGGGAGGCAGACTCCTTATACTGTGTGCATGGACTCCTCCCCTAGCAATGCCGATAGCACCCCGGATGCACAGTGCTGTTCCCTGAGCAGTGGCCCGCTCAGCCAGGGCGACTCCCTCCGCTTTTCCCAGCAATTTAAAGTACTTGCTGACCCAGCCCGCCTGCGCCTGCTATCCATATTGTGCGACGAGGGCTGCGGCCCGATGAGCGTTACGGAGCTGACCGCGCTTTCCGGCCTGAGCCAACCGACGGTATCTCATCACCTCGGCAAATTGAGGGAATCCGGTCTTTTAATCAAGCAACAATCGGGCCGTACCGTTACCCATCGAGTGCAAAAGGAAGCCTTCCACACACTGCGCCAGTTACTCTCCTTCGATTAGGAGAACTCCAGTCCTAGTCTGAAAGATGAATGACCTCGCGTGCATTATCCTCAGCAATGATCTGCCGCGTTAAGCACCTTCAACCCCCAGAACAAAACGCCTGCTCAAGTTCTGCCTCTATACGTATTTGCGGCTTTGCCGTTTCAATACTTCTTCAGGGTAGGGCCGGATACTCGGTATGCGGCTCTACGCTTGGCCTTATGGGTCAAGCAATAAATAAAGCCCGAGCCTACAGGCTCGGGCTGAATGATGCGCTAAGTGCGCAGAAGTTTAGAGGTTCGGGAACCAGATAGCGATTTCGCGCTCTGCGGACTCTGGGGAGTCAGAGCCGTGGACGATGTTCTCGCCAACGGTCAGAGCGAAATCGCCGCGGATGGTACCCGGGGTGGCCTTGGAGACTGGGTCGGTGCCGCCAGCCAGCTGACGCCATGCCTCGATGGCGCGCTCGCCCTCAACAACACCAGCGATAAGCGGTGCGGAGGTGATGAACTCGACGAGGTCATCGAAGAATGGCTTATCCTTGTGCTCCTCGTAGTGCTTTTCCGCGGTCTCACGGTCAGCAACGCGCAGGTCGAGCTCAGCCAGCTTCAGGCCCTTACGCTCGATGCGGGAGATGATTTCGCCTACGTGGCCGTTCTTTACGCCGTCCGGCTTGATGAGAATCAGTGTACGTTCAGTCATGCCCCACACTGTACCGAAACCGCACGCATGCGTCGCGCGCTGGGGTATTCCTTTGGGGTAAAAGTGTGGGGTTCTAGGGCTACGCGAGTTGTTTAACTATCTCTTCGGCGCGCTCCTGCGAGGTGCCCCGAAACCACAGGCGCACCTGGCCTACTGCGGCGCCAAACTGTCCATTAGCCAGCAGGCGTTGCAGCTCCGCGCGCTGTTCCTTATCCAAATCCTCGAAGGATGCTTCTTTGGCCGGCTCGAAGTTGCTCCGCAGGGCCAAAACCAGAAAAACGCCGCCAATGATGAGGGCAACTAGCGGTAGCCATGGCGTTCCCGTAGCGGCGCGGGCTACCACCGCGGCGATGCAGGCGAGTGCGGCAAGGACGAGACAGAGAGTGCGCATGGGCGCTAGTCTATCGCGTCTGCCCCACCAGCCGAAGGTATCGAGTTTATTTCTCGTTGAGGTGCTGCGTGGTGAGGTAACCGCGCTTCATGCGGGCGATGAGGTTGCTGCGCAGGTAGACGGCCAGCAGCCACTCCATGCCAAAGATGATGAAGATGGCGGCCACCGCCCAGTGGACCATAAAGCCCACAATGACGCACAACAGCTGTGCCCACACAATGACGGACAGCGCCCATTTCTTATTCATGAACGCGATCATCACGAGGTGGAATACCACTGCGGCAATGACGAAACCGTAGTTGAAAGGGGTCCACAAGGTGCCGTCATAGAGCTTGTACAGCATCGGCAGTGCGAAGGATAGGGCAAGCGCCTCCATGGTCAGGGAGCTGGCAATGACCATCCCGTTAAAGCTTTTGAGCGGATCCTTGACTGGGGCTTGGCCCATGCCGAGGGGGCCGATCTCGCTTTCCGGGATCTGTTCTTCGCGGCCGCGGGTGCGGCGGGGCGGGCGGGGTTGGTGCTCTCCGCGCGGGTGGTGATTGTCGCGGCTCATGCAGGTTCCTTTCCAAACATCGCGCGGGCATCGCCAGCGGTGACGACCGAGCCGGTGATGATGATGCCGGAGCCGGATTGGACCTCGGCGTCCTCGGCAAGCTCCACGGCCTGGGCATAGGCGCCCGGCAGGCTATCGGCTACGTGCACGCGCTCTTCGCCAAAGATATCGCGGGCGGTCTCTGCCAAGTCGTAGGCATCGAGGGCGCGCGGCGAGGAGTTTTGGGTGATGACTACCTCGGTGAGGTAAGGCTCAAGTGCGGTGAGGATGCCGATGGAGTCCTTATCCGCGAAAATGGACAGCACACCGATGAGGCGAGCGAAGTCGAAATCGCGGTCCAATGCAGCACCTAGGGCCTTGGCGCCATGTGGATTATGGGCGGCGTCAATAAACGTCGTCGGCGACGTGCGCACGCGTTCCAGGCGGCCGGGTGAAATAGCTTGGGCAAAACCATTGCGCACGGTCGCAACATCCAGCGGGTGGCCGGCCGAGGCGCCGAAGA
Organism: Corynebacterium sp. c3Ub_189; assembly: GCF_039907195.1. Taxonomy (NCBI): domain Bacteria; kingdom Bacillati; phylum Actinomycetota; class Actinomycetes; order Mycobacteriales; family Corynebacteriaceae; genus Corynebacterium; species Corynebacterium sp. c3Ub_189. The sequence continues at coordinate 64,806 of NZ_JASBOF010000002.1, forward strand.
AAGCCTCCACCGCAGCAAGAGCCACAGCGGAATTTTTGGCCTGGTGCTCGCCATGCAGGGGCAGGAAAATGTCCTCGTACAGGCCGCCAAGGCCCTGGATGTTGACCTGTTGACCGCCGACGGCGATGCGGGACTCGAGGGCGGCAAATTCGGAGCCGGAGCGGGCGACGCCCGCCTCGACGTCCACGGCCTGCTGCAGGATAACCCGCATTGCTTCCGGATCCTGTTCCGCGATGACCACAATGTTTTCGTTTGGAGTCAGCGGATCATCGGCATCCTCGCGCGGCTTGATAATGCCGGCCTTTTCACCGGCAATCTCTGCGAGAGTGTCGCCCAGGTAATCCGTGTGGTCCAAGCCCACCGGGGTAATGACGGAGACGTCCGCGTTGACCACGTTGGTGGCATCCCACCGGCCGCCGAGGCCGACTTCAACAACAGCGACGTCCACGGGGGCGTCGGCAAACGCGGCATAGGACAAGCCGACGAGGACCTCGAACTTGGACATGGGGACGTCCGACTGGGCATCGACCATCTCCACAAAGGGCTTGATCTCGTGCCAGATGCGCACATAATCGCGCGGGTGGATGGGCTGGCCATCGATGCCGATGCGCTCCGTAACGCGCTGCAGGTGCGGGCTGGTGACAAGGCCGACGCGGCGGTGGAAGGCGCGCAGGAGCGAATCCACCATGCGCGCGGTAGAGGACTTGCCGTTGGTGCCGGCAATGTGGATGACGTCGAAGGAACGCTCAGGATGGCCGAGCAGATCCATGAGCATCTCGATGCGATCAAGCGAAGGCTCGATCTTGGTCTCCGGCCAGCGTTCGTTGAGCTCTTCTTCTACCTCCGCGAGGGCGCGCAGCTCTTCGGCCGACACCTCTTGTGGTGCAGCCTCGTTGTACTCGTCCTCGCTGCCCATGCCCAAGTTGAGCGTCAGGCCGGACTCGGTGATTTCCACCGGGCCACCGTCGGTTCCTTCTTTTAGGGCATCGACGATTTCGAAGTCCTCTGTCTCCTTGTCCTTGTCCGCCACTACTTCAGCCCCTCCAAACGGCTGGTGATGCGCTCGACCTCTTCGCGGGCGACCTGCTGGCGCTCCTTAATCTTATTGACCACTTCTTCCGGTGCCTTGGACAAGAAGTTCTCGTTGCCCAGCTTCTTGCCGGTCTGCTCCAGTTCCTTATTGGCCTTGGCCAGGTCCTTCTCCAGACGTTTGCGTTCGGCTTCTACGTCCACCGCGCCGTGGGTATCCAGGGTGACCTCCACGGTGGCCTGGGAAAGGCGCACCTCGATGGAGGCGGAAGGATCGAAATCCTCGCCCGGGGCGGTGGTATTGGCCAGGTTGCGCACCAGTTCCTCTTGGCCGGCGAGATCCGCCGCGGCGAAGTCGAGGCGTCCCGGCACCTTCTGGGAAGGCTTTACGCCCTGGTCGGAGCGGAAGCGGCGCAGCTCGGTGATGAGTTTATCGGCGTCCTCGATGCGGCGGGCGGCCACCTCATCCTTGGTGGCGCCACCATTGGTATCGGCAACGGTAGGCCACGGTGCAACGACGATGGACTCGCCGCCGGTCAGCGCCTTCCAGAGCACCTCGGTGACGAAAGGCATGGTCGGGTGCAGCAGGCGCAGGACGACATCGAGCACGCGGCCCAACACGATCTGGGTATTGCGGCCCTGCTCGCTTACGCCATCGCGCGGGATCTGGGTCTTGGCAATCTCCAGGTACCAGTCACACAGCTCGTCCCAGGTGAAGTGGTAGAGCAGCTCGTTGGCCTTAGCAAACTGGTAATCATCCAGGTAGGCATCCACCTTGGCGCGGACTTCTTCGGCACGGTCAAGGATCCACCGGTCGGCGTCGCTAAGCTCCGCGCGGTTCGGCAGCGTGGCCACTCCAGCGCCGTTCATGAGCGCGAACTTGGTGGCGTTAAAAAGCTTGGTGGCAAAGTTGCGGGCGGCCGCGGCGGCATCGGAGCCCAGCGGCAGGTCCACGCCAGGGTTGGCGCCGCGGGCAAGGGTAAAGCGCAGGGCGTCCGCACCGTAATCGCGTACCCAATCCATCGGGTCAATGCCGTTGCCCAAGGACTTGGACATCTTGCGGCCCTGCTCATCGCGGACCAGGCCGTGCAGGTACAGGTCCTTGAACGGAACCTGCGGGCGGCCATCGGTGCCCTCGCCCAAAAGCTCCGGGGTGTGGGTGCCGGCAAAGGTGCCGAACATCATCATGCGGGCCACCCAGAAGAACAAGATGTCATAGGCGGTGACCAGCACGTTGGTGGGATAGAACTTCTCCAGATCCGGGGTCTTTTCTGGCCAGCCCAGGGTGGAAAATGGCCACAGCGCGGAGGAGAACCAGGTATCCAGCACGTCCGGGTCCTGCTCGTATCCTGCCGGCGGCTCCTCATCAGGACCGACACAGACGATGTCTCGCTGGCCGTCCTCGCCTTCTGGCCCATACCAGATAGGAATGCGGTGGCCCCACCACAGCTGGCGGGAGATGCACCAATCGTGCATGTCATCGACCCACTCGAAGTAGCGCGGCTCGAGCGACTGCGGGTGCAGGGTGGTATCGCCCTCACGCACGGCGTCGCCAGAGGCCTTAGCCATCTTGGCTACGTCCACAAACCACTGCAGGGACAGGCGCGGCTCGATGGGCTCGCCGGAGCGCTCCGAGTGGCCCACAGAGTGGACGTACGGGCGGATTTCCTTAACAATGCGGCCCTGCTCGCGCAGCGCCTCCCGGATCTCCACGCGTGCTTCCTCGCGGGACAGGCCGTCGAAGCGGGTGCCGGTATTGGCAATGTGGCCGGTGGTATCGATAACGGTGGGCATATCCAAGTTGTGGCGGGTGCCCATCGCGTAGTCATTCGGATCGTGGGCCGGGGTGATCTTCACCGCGCCGGTACCGAATTCCATGTCCACGTAGTCATCGGCGATGATCTTGAGCGTCAGGTCATCGCGGAACGGGTGCGGCAGCTCCTTGCCCACCAAGTCGGCGTAGCGCTCGTCGTCTGGGTGTACGGCAATAGCGACGTCGCCCAGCATGGTTTCTACACGGGTGGTGGCCACGATGAGGTGCGGTTCATCGTCATTGAGCGAGCCATAGCGGATGGACACCAGCTCGCCCTCGACGTCCTTGTACACGACCTCGATATCGGAGACGGCGGTCTCTAGCACCGGCGACCAGTTCACCAGGCGGTTGGCCTGGTAGATCATGCCCTCATCGTAGAGGTTCTTAAAGATGGTCTGGACGGCGCGGGAGAGGCCATCATCCAAGGTGAAGCGCTCGCGGGACCAGTCCACGGAGTCGCCGATGGCCCGCATCTGGTTCTGGATGGTGCCGCCGTACTGCTCCTTCCATTCCCAGACCTTGCCAATGAATTCTTCGCGCTCATAATCCCAGCGCTTCTTGCCCTCGGTCTCCTTGAGCTTGGCCTCGACCTTGGTCTGGGTGGCAATGCCGGCGTGATCGGCACCGGGCAGCCACAGGGTGGCGTAGCCCTGCATGCGCTTGCGGCGAATAATGGAATCAATCAGCGTGTGGTCCAATGCGTGGCCCATATGCAGCTGACCGGTCACATTCGGCGGCGGCAGCACGATGGAATAGGGCTCGGCCTCCGAATTCGCATCCGGAGTGAAGTAGCCCTTTTCTACCCAGCCCTCATAGAGGTCCTTCTCTACGGCCTGCGGCTCCCACGACTTAGGCAGCGCATCGGCGCGGTTGGTACCAACTAATTGCTCATTATTTTGCTCAGTCACCTGGCCGATTCTACCTTGCACGTCAACCGGCTCAGCCAGGCAGGGTGCGCACCGAGTACGAGGTGCGCACCGAGCACGTTCTAGAGCAGGTCCGCCACGGCCTTGCGCTCCTCGCGCAGCTCGGCCACAGAGGCCTCAATGCGCTCCTTTTGGAACTCGCTAAGCTCCAGCCCCTGCACGATCTCCCACTGGCCATTGCGGCTGACTGTGGGGAATCCGCAAATAAGGCCCTTGTCGACGCCGTAGGATCCGTCCGATGGCACCGCCGCGGTGCGCCACTCCTCGGTGCCATGAATCCAGTCATGCATGTGGTCCACGGCTGCCGACGCCGCCGAAGCAGCCGAGGAGCTGCCGCGAACCTCAATAATCTCCGCACCGCGCTTGGCCACCTTGGGGATCATTTCTTCGCGGTACCAGTCCTGGTCCACCTCAGCGTTGGAGTAGGTAATATCCGGGAATTGGCTAGCAGAATGGTTGCCCCATACCGCCACCTTGTTGAAATCGGTGGTGGACTTTCCGGTCTTCAGTGCTAGCTGGCTCAGGGTGCGGTTGTGGTCCAGGCGCATGAGGGCAGTGAACTGGGAATCATCCAAATCCGGGGCATTATTCGCCGCGATGAGGGCATTGGTATTAGCCGGGTTGCCCACGACTAGCACGCGGACATCGCGCGCGGCGTAGTCATTGATGGCCTTGCCCTGCTTGGTGAAGATGGCGCCATTAGCCTCCAGCAGGTCGGCGCGCTCCATTCCCTTGCTGCGCGGGCGAGCACCTACAAGAAAGGCGGCGGAGGTGTTCTCGAAGGCTTCTTTGAGATCATCAGTAACCGTAATCGAGTTAACCAACGGCAGGGCGGAGTCATTGAGCTCCATGGCTACGCCTTGGGCCTTTTCCACCGCAGCGGGAATTTCCAGCAATGCTAGGTCTACCGGGGTGTCTTTTCCGTACACATCGCCGGCAGCGATGCGCCACAGCAGCGAATACGCGATGTTGCCGGCGGCGCCGGTGACAGTGATCTTGACGGGCTGAGTCATGATGTAAAGCCTCCTCAATGGCTGCGACATGGGCGGCACACGCGAGCCAGATTGCTCGCACCGCCACGGAATGTAATCCACCACCGAGCTTAGCCCCACCTCCAGCATCCGCGCTGTGAATCTGGCCCCCTCTTTTGGAGGGAATATCTAGGGTACTTGCGTTAAATTACCCCCATTTAACTCCAAATTAGCTCCCCCAATGGGCCAGAAACTCCCGCACGGGGTGATTAATCGGGCATGATGGGAAAAGGAAATGCGGGATACTCCCCCGCGCTGCACACCCAGAATGCATAGGGATTGCCTACTCCCGCACTATTAGACATCAGTTCACCGCGCCACCGCCGCGCCGCAAAGGATTAAGGACTTACGCAATGAGCACTGAGAATACTGACCCACTGCAGGCTGCAGACCAGGCGGATTCTCCTCACGCTGCCCACGCGGAATCCGTCAGCATTGACTCCGTGGTGGACATTGCGATCAAGCAGTTTTCTCGCTTTGGCTTTACAGAAACCAAGCTAGAGACCATCGCCCAAGAATCCGGCATGTCCAAGCGCATGATTCACTACCACTTTGGCGATAAGAAGGGCTTGTACCTGCGTGCGCTGAGCACCGCCGCGCAGCGTCTCAATCCGCCTGAGGATGCCCTGGAAATCGATACCGCAGTTCCGGTCGAAGGCGTGCGCAAGTTGGTGGATTGGCTCTTCCGCGAGCGCGTAGCCAACCCGGAGGCCATCCGCATGCTGGTATGGGAAACTAACCAGCAGATTGTGGACCCGGCACAGCAGGCTATTGCCGACGTCGCCGGGGTGGCCCTCCACCTTGACCGCTTGCTGCTCTTGGGCCAAGACGCCGGCGCCTTCCGCCCCGGCATTTCCGCCAATGACATCTTCACCCTGATTTCCTCGTTGACGGTCTACCGCGTGACCAACCAGGTGATGGTGGAAAACATGCTGGGCGTAAACTTCAATACCCAAGAAAATATCGACGGCATGCATAGGCTCACCGTCGATGCAGTGCTGGCGTTTTTGACCGCCAATATTCCGGACTCAGGCCACGAGTCTTACCTCACCTCGTCCTCGTTCGATACCAAGGAAGGCGACGAGGCCTCCCCGCAGGATATCTACAACGAGGAGTAATAGCGCGGGCCTTCCGGTCCACGCCCTACCCTGCCACAGCCCGCCAGTAGGCGCTGTGGCAGCTAAGGCCTAGGCAGATTCTTTTGCCTCATCCGTATAACTAAACTGCGGATCCGCTCCCTCGGTCACGCACTCCGGCGTGATGTGCACCGTGGCAATATCCTCGCGGTCCGGCAGGTCGTACATGACCGGGACCAAAAGCTCTTCCATGATGGCGCGCAGGCCACGCGCACCCGTCTTGCGCTCCAAGGCGAGCTCCGCGATGGCGTCTAATGCCGCCGGCTCGATGTCCAATTCGCAGTCATCCATCTCAAAGAGGCGGCTGTACTGCTTAACCAGGGAGTTCTTGGGCTCGGTGAGCACCTTGACCAAAGATTCACGGTCCAGGTTATCCACCGTGGCCACGACCGGCAGGCGGCCGATGAACTCTGGGATAAGACCGAACTTCACTAGATCCTCGGGGCGCACCTGGGAGAAAAGGTCAACCTTTTCGCGCTCGTCCTTGGTATCCAAGTTGGCGCCAAAGCCCACGCCTTTCTTGCCCACGCGATCCGCAATGACCTGATCCAGGCCTGCGAAGGCGCCGGCCACAATGAACAAGATATTGGAGGTATCCAGCTGGATAAACTCCTGATTCGGGTGCTTGCGGCCGCCTTGCGGCGGGATGGCCGCCACAGTACCTTCTAGGATCTTCAGCAGCGCCTGCTGCACGCCCTCACCGGAGACATCGCGGGTAATGGACGGGTTCTCGGACTTGCGGGAAATCTTGTCCACCTCATCGACGTAGATGATGCCGCGCTGGGCACGCTCCACGTCAAAATCCGCGGCTTGCAGCAGCTTCAGAAGGATATTTTCCACGTCTTCACCCACGTAGCCGGCCTCGGTGAGGCTGGTGGCATCGGCGATGGCAAAGGGGACATCGAGAAGCCGGGCCAAGGTCTGCGCTAGGTAGGTCTTACCGGAACCGGTGGGGCCCAACATCAAGATATTGGACTTAGAAATCTCCACCTCATCGCCCTCGGCCTTCTTGCGGCGGGCCTCCAATGCGGCCGACTCTTCGGCCTTGATGCGCTTGTAGTGGTTATACACTGCCACAGACAAGACGCGCTTGGCCTTGTCTTGGCCGATGACGTACTTATCAAGGAAGGCGGAAATCTGCGAGGGTCGAGGCAGGCGCACCTCCGCATCGGAGGATTCCTGCGCCTGCTCTTGGCCCAGTTCCTCTTCGATGATCTCATTGCATAGCTCGATGCACTCATCGCAGATGTAGACACCGCCGCCGGCGATGAGCTTTTTCACCTGCTTCTGACTCTTGCCACAAAAGGAACACTTGAGCAGGTCAGCGCTTTCTTGCATACGTGCCATTAAGTTCTTTCACACTCGCTTTTCGTACCGCTATCCACAGTTGGAAGGACGATTCTACCCTTCCGAGCGGCTTAATCTTCATCTGTTTCTACCTTAGTAAATCAACCCGACAGGCCCTTCATTCATTCCCTCCCGCGTGGCGAATTTCCCAGGCCTTTCCTGCTCCTGCGGCCTAAACTAGAAGGTGAAATCACCCTCATCCCACCCCTTTTAGGAACAGGAGGATCATGTTCGATCTCACAGGCCGGGTAGCCATCGTCACCGGCGGCGCCTCCGGCATTGGCCGCGGCATCGTCGCCTCGCTGCGTGAGGCCGGCGCCACCGTTGTCATCGCCGATATAGACCTCGACCACGCCACCGCTACCGCTAAGGAGTTGGGTGCCAGCGCCATTCGCGTGGACGTCACCGACCGCGCTTCGGTTAAGGACCTGTATCGCCAGGTCACTGCCGAGCACGGCGGCTTCGACATTGTGTGCTCCAATGCCGGGGTCTTTCCCAACTGTCCGCTGGCAGAGATGACCGATGAAAAGTGGGAGGCGATGTTTGCCATCAACACCCACGGCACCTTCAAGGTGGTCCAAGAGGCACTCCCCTACCTCAAGCAACGCCGCTATGGGCGCATCGTCATCACCACATCTATCACCGGCTCACACACGGGCTTTCCGGGTTGGGCCCACTACGGCGCCTCCAAGGCCGCCCAGCAGGGGTTTATGCGTTCAGCCGCGCTGGAAGTGGCCCGCGATGGCATCACCATTAACGGCGTCCTCCCAGGCAATATCCTCACCGAGGGCCTCGCGGCCCAAGGCCAGGAGTACCTCGATCAAATGACGCGGTCAGTACCGCTGCACCGCCTGGGCACCCCGCGCGATATTGGCACTGCGGCAGCCTTCCTGGCCTCGGAAGAGGCAGGCTACATCACCGGCCAAACCCTGGTCATCGATGGCGGCCAGATCCTGCCCGAGACCCCCGAGGCCATACTGCCGCCGCGCGATTAGCCGCGCTTGCCGACGCCCCCATGTACACAAAGCACGAGACCCCTTGCTACACAGTGTGCGGCAAGGGGCCTCGTGGGGATTTCATTCATTTGCTGCTTACTGCAGCCAGTCGAAGTCGAGCAGGAAAAGTTCTGCATCGAGCATCTCAAGTTCATCCGGTGCATGACCGGTAACGGTTTCTAGTGCCTCTGCAACGTCTTTGGTCGTAGCAGGAGTCTTATCAGCGTCAAGCAGGGTTTCTGCCACCAAAGCACGAACTGGAGCTTCCGAAATGGTGTCCAGGCCGGTACCAGTGGTGGAGCTCTTGAACGCATCAGCGATGCCGTCCATCAAAGAACGCATCATGTTCATTTCTCACACCTCCATGTGGCTTTCTCTCTGTTTGATACAGAGGAATATACGCGACATACCCTCGTTAGGCAACCCTTTGGTCGCTTTAAGTTAACCTTTTGTTAACTTAAAGAAAGTGTGTCGCACGCCACATTAGAGGTTTACCCCCAAGGAAGGACAATGACTTAGAGGTCACCAAACGGCGTGAAGCCAAAGTAGTGGTCCAGCGTATCGCGGGCAATCCACATGATGGCCACCAGGATAACTACGGCCAGCACCGCATAGACAGTCCAGCCAAGCACCTTCATCTGAGGGCTTGCAGGGGTATCGCCAACAACGACGCCGTTGTCGTCGCGAATGGGGTCACCGGTCATACACCGCATGCCCAAGGAGAAAAGTAGCGGAATGCCAGCGCCGAAGACCAACGCCAAGCCTGCAACGTGAATGAGGGACTGGAAGATTTCTGCAGCAGTCATGGTTTAGCGCTCCTCTTGAACAGTAGACGGCGCGGAGGCATCCTCCGCATTGGTAGCGGACACTGGTGCGGCGCCGGCAGCAACTGGCTCCTTGCGGTCAGAGCCCGCACCCATGGAAGAATCCACGGACTCGGAGTTTGGTTCCCAGTCGTTGTTGACGTTGGAAGCATCCACCGGGTTCATGCGGGAACGGATGACAATGAGCGCGGCCATTGCCAGCAGCAAGACGAAGTCCACGATGGCACCGGTTGCGACGTTGGTGAAGGAGGAGACGCCGTGTGCCAACCACCAGGTAGCAAAGCCCACGAACGCAGCGCACGGCAAGGTGATGAGCCATGCGGACACCATGCGCATGGCAACACCCCAGCGAACCTCAGCACCGCGGCGCCCCAGGCCGGTACCCAGAATGGAACCGGTGGACACGTGGGTGGTGGACAGTGCCATACCACCGGTAGCAGAGGTGAGGATGATGGCTGCAGAAGTAGCTTCAGCGGCCATGCCCTGTGGGGACTCAATCTCCACCAGACCCTTGCCCAGGGTGCGGATAACGCGCCAGCCGCCGGACAGAGTGCCGGCCGCGATAGCCACAGCACAAGAAACGATAACCCAGGTTGGAATGCGGGCGTCTGCAACCGCATGCCCAGAGGCAACCAGCGCCAGGAAGATAACGCCCATGGTCTTCTGTGCATCGCCAGCGCCGTGCGCCAGGGACACCAGGCACGCAGTGACGATCTGACCGTGGCGGAAGTGCTCGTTCTTAGCCTTATTCGGGATGGTGTTGGTTACCCAGTAGATAAGGAACGTGGCACACGCCGAAACCAGCGCCGCGATGATAGGCGAGGCAACGGCCGGGATAATGATCTTGCCGGCAATGGAGGACCACTCCACGCCAGCCGAGCCCATCGCAGCGAAGGCGGCACCAATAAGGCCACCGAACAAGGCGTGGGAGGAACTGGACGGCATACCCAGCAACCAGGTGAACAGGTTCCAGATGATGCCGCCGATAAGGCCAGTGAAGACGACCATCAACAGTGCCTGGCCGTCGGTATCAGCGGCGGCGCCAGACAGGTCGTAGGAATCAAGGTTAACAATGCCCTTTGCCACGGTCGCAGCAACATTGACCGAAAGGAAGGCACCCACAAGGTTAAGCGCTGCGGAGATGGCTACCGCGGTAAAAGGCTTCAAAGCACCAGTGGCAATGGACGTAGCCATCGCGTTGGCAGTGTCATGAAATCCGTTCGTAAAGTCAAAGGCAAGGGCGGTCACCACCACAATGCCGAGGATAATCAGAGTCGCTGTCACAGCGTTGGCCCCTTGGAAAGAAAAGATGAACACGGTACGCATCTGCGGCGCCTTCACACGTCGCGGACGAAATGCAGATTACTCCTGCACCTATCCGCAGACAATTGCTTTTCTTTAACATTTCCTTTGGTTAACCTTTTGTTAACCTGCTGGGGCTCAGAATCGAGCCCAAGAGAATTCCAAAGGGATAAAATTTCCCCAGCTAATGCCAATTAAATGCCCCCACCTCCCCTGCTTAACCCGAGTGATAAAAACCACTTAGGGAGTTATGCCAACATCACGCCGACATACCTCCCATTTAAGGGTGTTTTACAGCATCTAGCGGAAGGTAGAGAACTTCTTTACCACCCAGCGGCTTAGAACAAGCAGGATGGCACCCAACACGATGGATACAACACCAAGGGAGATGAAGAAGGTATTCTCCGCGCCTGCATCATCCGGGTTATAGAAGCTAGCCAAGGAGCCGGCCAGCGAGGTACCCATAGCCACCGCCATCATCCACACCGCCATCATGCGGGACGGGAATGCCACCGGCGCCACCTTGGTGGCAAGCGCATTGCCCACCGGCGAAAGAAGGAGCTCCGCCATGGTGAAAAGGAAGAGGATGAAAACGATGACAAACATCGGGGTGGAGTTCGCTTCCGCACCCGAGAAAGGAAGGAAGAAGAACAAGGAGATGCCGATGACGATATTGGCTACGCCGAACTTTACTGGGGTGGACCACTGCCTATCCCCTAGCTTCGTCCACATCGTTGCGAAGACAGCGGAGAAAATAACAATAAAGATCGGGTTAATGGACTGTACCAGTGATGGCGGGATTTCCCAGCCAAACATGTGGCGGTCCAGGCGCACATCCGAATAAATCGTCATCACCGTAAACTGCTGCTGGAAGATTCCGAAGAACAAAACACCGGAAATAAACATCGGAATAAACCCCAACAGGCGGTTCTTTTCCTCCCGGGTCACCAACTTCGAGGTATACATCTGTGCCCACAGATAGATTGCTGCAACCAGAGCAACCGTGGTGACAATATTGGACAGCCAATCAACCTGAATAGCGCCGGTAGCCAATGCCACCACCATAACCACGATGATGGCTGCAACTACCACCACACCCATGAGCAATTGCTTCCGGCTAGCCGGGTTTGGAACCTCGTGCCCCGCATCCTTAATGGTGGTCTTGCGCATGAGCGAATACTGGATCAGGCCGAGCGCCATGCCAATTGCTGCAATACCGAAACCCCAATGGAAACCCTGCCAGCCCCACAGCGCGGTGGTGAGCAGCGGACCAACAAGCGCGCCGATATTAACGCCCATATAGAAGATGGAGAAGCCACCATCGCGGCGCGGGTCATCGCGACTGTACATAGCACCAAGCACGACCTGCGCGGTGGTCTTAACACCGCCGGAGCCGATGGCAATAAGGACGAGGCCAATAGCCAAACCAGTTATTTCGGGAACAAATGCCAAAGCAATGTGGCCAAGCATCACCATGCTGGCCGAGTAAAACAGTGTGCGTTCTGCACCCAAGACACGGTCAGCAACAAGAGAAGCCAATAAGCAGGCCATGTAGACCAAGCCACCGTAGGCTCCCACAATAGACGTCGCGTCCGCTCGGTCGAGGCCGAGACCACCATCGGTAGTGGAGTAATACATGTAAAGCAAGACAAGAGCTTGCATGCCATAGAAGCTAAATCGCTCCCACATTTCCACGCCAAAGAGGTTGGCCAAGCCCCATGGGTGGCCAAAGAATGTACGTTCGCCGCTCTGCGGCGTGGGCGTAGCAGCCTGGGCCACCGCGTCAGATGTGTGTTTCTCCATAAAAATATCTGACCACTTGGAGGCCTAAATCACAAATCAGTCATTATAAGTTTAGTGTCGCACGATAGAAATAAACCTAACGACCTGCAGATATTGCGCAGAGAGACTTACCCCATTCGGGTGCAGCAAGAATTACCGGGCATTGCCCCTTCCCTGCCCTACAATGCTGAAAGCCCCTGCCTCACAACCGGAATTCGGTTGAGCGGCAGGGGCTACCTAGAATGAGTTATTCCAAATTAAGCGTTGAGCTTGCGGTAATCAAAGACCGTATCGATGATGCCATATTCAACGGCTTCCTGAGCGGTCAGAATCTTATCGCGATCCGTATCAATGCGGATCTGCTCAGCGGTACGACCGGTGTGCTCAGACAGGGTGGTTTCCATCAGCTTGCGCATGCGCTCAATCTCGGCGGCCTGAATCTCCAGATCAGAAACCTGACCCTGAGTACCCTGAGTTGCCGGCTGGTGAATGAGCACACGGGAGTTAGGTAGCGCGGCACGCTTACCCGGCGCACCCGCAGCCAAGAGCACAGCGGCGGCGGAAGCAGCCTGACCCAGGCACACGGTCTGCACATCGGGACGAACGTAGCGCATGGTGTCATAGATAGCCATCAACGCGGTGAAGGAACCACCGGGCGAGTTGATGTACATGGTGATATCGCGGTCTGGGTCCTGGCTCTCCAGAACCAGCAGCTGGGCCATAATGTCATTTGCGGAAGTGTCATCCACCTGGGTGCCCAAGAAGATAATGCGCTCTTCAAAAAGCTTGGAATATGGATTGGTTTCCTTAGTGCCCTGTGCGGACTGCTCAATGAAGGACGGCAGAACGTAGCGGGAACTTGGCATCTGGGACTGATTCATAGTGATTTTCTCCTTATTCCCTAGTTACTCAGCGGGCCGTTGACGGACTCAATGACGTGGTCAACAATGCCGTAGTCCTTGGCCTGCTGGGCGGTCATCCAACGGTCACGGTCGGAGTCCTTGGTGATCTGCTCAAAGGTCTGTCCGGTGTGCTCGGCAATGAGCTCGGCCATCTCGCGCTTGGTCTGAGCAAATTGCTCAGCCTGAATGGCGATATCCGCAGCGGTACCGCCAACACCGGCAGAAGGCTGGTGCATCATGATGCGTGCGTGCGGCAGCGCGAAGCGCTTGCCCTTGGTGCCGCCGGAAAGCAGGAACTGACCCATGGAGGCAGCCAGGCCCATGCCGTACGTGGCAATATCGCACGGCGAGTACTTCATGGTGTCATAAATAGCCATGCCCGCAGTGACAGAGCCACCCGGGGAGTTGATGTAGAGCGAAATGTCGCGAGTGGGGTCCTCGGCGGACAGCAGGAGGATCTGGGCGCACAGCTTGTTCGCAATCTCATCATCGACCTGGGTTCCCAGGAAGATAATGCGCTCGCGCAACAGGCGCTCGTACACGCTATCGCTCAGATTCATACCCGTAGACGACGAGTTCATTGAAATCTTCTCAGACATTAGTGGTTCTCCTTCAAGTGAAGAATGCTTTAACTGGCCCCACCTTACCGGCATTCCTCTCAAACTTGGCCTCTGTTCGCTATGAGCGTTGGGCCACAGCGCCAAAGGCGCACACGGAAGCTGGGTTAACATTTACTCATGTCTGTTTCCGAGCTGTCCACCAGTACCCAGAACTATTTGAAAGCTATCTGGGGGCTAAAGGAATGGTCATCCGAGCCCGTTACCGCCACGCTTATAGCGAAACAGCTGGGACTCAAGCTCTCCTCGGTTTCCGATGCAGTGCGCAAAATGGCGAAGCAAGGGCTCGTGTCACACACGCCCTATGGCTCTGTGGAGTTAACCGAACTTGGCAGGCAGTACGCATTGGTCATGGTGCGCCGTCACCGATTGCTTGAGTCTTTTTTGGTTCAAGCATTGGGCTACACCTGGGACGAAGTCCATAATGAAGCCGAAAATCTCGAACACGCGGTGTCTGACATGCTCATAGAACGTGTGGATAAGTTCCTTGATTACCCCACTAGGGATCCGCACGGCGATCCTATCCCTACGGTTGATGGACAGATCACCATCCCCAGTGCGCATCGCCTCACCGACAGCGGTGCACAATCGCGGGTGACCGTGGAACGCATTTCTGATTCCGACCCACAACTGCTGAAGTTCCTTGAAGAGCGCGGCATTGTCACTGGGGCTGTTCTTAGCACGCGCGAGGGAGCGCCCTTTTCAGATTCTCTCGAAATACAGGTGGCCGGCGGCACTCAGTGGGTAGTACTTGGACGCCCAGCTACCGACGCAGTGTTTGTAGCACACCACAACCTTTAGACATTCCCCTTTGCATTAATCCTGCTCTCACCTGCCCTTTTCAAAACTACGTTAGACCGTAGTTGCAACTACGGCATTGCGTAGTTAGTCTTTTCGAATATCACCTACCCCACTTATGGCTAAGGCCAGGATGAGCAGGATTGCCATGTCAGACTCACCAGATTTGGTGTACTTTTCCAGCGTTTCAGAGAACACGAAAAGATTCGTCGAACGCTTAGATAGACCCGCGGTGCGCATTCCACTGCGCCCCAAGAAAACCGGGATGATCCAGGTTTCACACCCGTACGTACTCATCGTTCCCACCTACGGCGGCGGCTCGCTCAAACGCGCAGTCCCCAAACAGGTCATCGACTTCCTCAATGACCCAATCAACCGCTCCTTTATCCGGGGCGTTATTACCTCAGGGAATACCAACTTCGGAAGTGCTTACTGCGTCGCCGGACGCATCATTTCCGCCAAGTGCCACGTACCGGAGCTGTATCACTTCGAGCTTCTCGGCACCCAGAAGGACATCGCCGCCGTAAAGCAGGGCCTTCAGAAGTTTTGGGAGCAGCAAAAGCAGCTAACGATGACACCCCATTAATCCCCCACAAGATGAAGAACACATCCGCATCACACAGATTGGAAAACACAATGTGGCCTCTTGATGCCACCCCCACACAGACTATTGGCGCTACGCCCCGCACCGCTTCAGCAGACAATGCCGGCGGTGTCGGCAAGCGCAAGAGCTACCACGCACTCAACGCGCAGCTGAACTTGTTCGACGCTTCTGGAAAAATCCAGTTTGACAAGGACATTCAGGCAGCACAAGACTATGTCACGCACCATGTCGCTCCCCGCATGCATCAGTTCGATTCCACCAAGCAACGCTTGGAATGGTTGGTTGATAACGAGTACTACGAGCGGGATTTCCTTGAGCTTTATGATGACGCCTTTCTGTGCGCCATGTACGACAGAGCACATCGAGTTAAGCATCAGTTCCGCACCTTCCTCGGCGCATTTAAGTTCTTCACTTCATATGCACTGAAAACCTTTGATGGCTCCCGATTCCTAGAAGGCTACGAAGAACGCGTCGCCACCACAGCTTTATACCTTGCACAGGGCGACGAAGAGCTCGCAGAAAAGCTGGTGGATGACATCATGACCGGACGCTTCCAGCCCGCCACCCCTACTTTTCTCAACGCAGGCAAAGCCCAGCGCGGCGAAATGGTCTCCTGCTTCCTCCTGCGAATCGAAGACAATTTGGAGAGCATTGGCCGCTGCGTGAACTCTGCACTGCAACTATCAAAGCGCGGTGGTGGAGTGGCCCTGTTGCTGAGCAATCTGCGCGAATCCGGAGCCCCGATCAAAAAGATTGAGAACCAGGCTTCCGGCGTAGTCCCAGTCATGAAGATTCTCGAAGATAGCTTCAGCTATGCCAACCAATTGGGCTCCCGGCAGGGCGCTGGAGCCGTCTACCTGCATGCGCACCATCCAGATATTCTTCGCTTCCTGGATACCAAGCGGGAAAATGCCGATGAGAAAGTCCGCATCAAGACTCTTTCGCTGGGGGTTGTTATTCCAGATATAACCTTCCGTCTGGCCAAAGAGAACAAGGATATGCATCTTTTTAGCCCGTATGACATCGCTCGCGAGTACGGCGTAGCCATGTCTGACATGTCCATCACCGAGTACTACGACGAGCTGGTTGCCAATCCGCGAATCTCTCACACGACCATTAAGGCCCGCGAGTTTTTCACCACGCTGGCTGAGCTTCAGTTTGAATCCGGATACCCCTACATCCTCTTTGAGGATACGGTCAACCGCGCTAATCCCCTCAAAGGACATATCAATATGTCCAACCTGTGTAGCGAAATCCTCCAGGTCAACACGCCATCGACCTACGGAGCTTCGGGTGACTACACCAGCCTTGGCCAGGATATTTCCTGCAATCTAGGTTCGCTCAACATTGCGAAGGCTTTTGAATCGCCGGACTTCGGGGAGACCGTCGAAACCGCAGTGCGTGCCCTCACGAAGGTTTCAGACCTGACGAATATCGAAGCTGTTCCCTCCATCGCTCACGGAAATGCTTCCATGCATGCCATTGGTCTGGGCCAAATGAATCTCCACGGCTTCCTTGCTTCACAGCGTATTCCTTATGGCTGCGCCGAGGCACTGGACTTTACAAATATCTATTTCCTCACGGTGACCTACCATGCGCTCCGCGCATCCCATGCACTCGCGGTTGAAAAAGGTCAACGATTCACAGGCTTCGAAGAATCCACCTATGCCACTGGCGCCTACTTTGACAAATACATCGACCAAGACTGGGCGCCAGCCACTGAACGCGTAAAACAGCTCTTCCACGAAGCAGGCGTGCAGATCCCTCAACGCGAGGATTGGCTACGGCTCAAGAATCAAGTGATGCAAGACGGCATCTACAACGCCTACTTGCAGGCAGTTCCACCCACTGGATCAATTTCCTACATCAATGACTCCACCGCGTCCATCCACCCAATTGCCTCCAAAATTGAAATACGCAAGGAAGGCCGCTTGGGGCGCGTGTACTACCCCGCGCCGGAAATGACCAACGACAACCTGGAGTATTTCGATGACTCCTACGCCGTGGGATACGAAAAAATCATCGACACCTACGCCATGGCCACCCAACACGTGGACCAAGGGCTTTCCCTGACCTTGTTCTTTACCGCTGATACCACCACGCGGGACATCAACAAGGCACAAATCTATGCCTGGAAAGCCGGAATCAAGACCCTCTACTACATCCGTTTACGCCAATCCGCGCTCCAAGGAACCGAGGTCGAAGGCTGCGTCTCCTGTGCTTTGTAGGAGCACGGTCCTCCCCCCCTTGTCCACAACCATTCACTGAGAAAGAAAGAAGCTATGTCGTCAACATCGAATAGTGCTGAACTAACCAGCATTTCAGTTACTCCGCCGAGCTACCGGCATGATCCTTCAGCCCGCATCCGCGCCATCAATTGGAACCGGGTGAGCGATGACAAGGATCTTGAAGTGTGGAACCGTCTAACCGCCAACTTTTGGTTGCCAGAGAAGGTCCCGCTTTCTAATGATCTCCCGGCGTGGCAGAAGATGACACCCGAGGAACGCAACCTCACCATGCGGGTGTTCACGGGACTCACCACCCTGGATACTGTCCAGGCCACCGTGGGTGAAATCTGTCAGATTCAAGATGCCCGCACCGAACACGAGGAGGCCGTGTATACCAACATCGCCTTCATGCAGTCAGTCCATGCCCGTTCATACTCTTCAGTGTTTTCTACCCTGAGCAGTACAAAGGAAATTGATGAAGCATACCGCTGGGCGGTGAATAACGACCTTCTCCAGGCACGCGCCAAGAAAGTTCTCGCGCACTATTTTGGGCCGGATCCACTCAAACGCAAGGTGTCATCGACGTTGCTTTCCTCGCTGCTTCTCTACGCGGGTTTCTATCTTCCCTTGCACTTTTCTGTCCACGCCACCCTGACAAATACGGCAGACATGATCCGCCTCATTCTGCGTGACAAGGCAGTGCACGGCTACTACTCGGGTTACAAATATCAGCGCGGTCTGGAATCCACGACCCCGCTACGGCAGAAGGAGATGCATGATTTCACCATTTCTTTGCTAGAAGAGCTTTATGCACTAGAGCTGGACTATTCCGGCGAGCTATATGAGCCTTTGGGACTCATGGATGATGTAGCCGTGTTCGTTCGCTATAACGCCAATAAGGCACTCATGAATTTGGGCTACCCGGATTATTTCCCGCCCGAAGAAACGGAAGTGAACCCAGAAATCCTCGCGGCCCTAGCCCCCGGAGCAGATGAGAACCATGACTTCTTCTCCGGATCTGGTTCCTCCTATGTCATTGGTACTGCTGAAGAAACGAGTGATGATGACTGGGATTTCTAAAACTTTTCCGCGACCGGACCAAGGAAGCTGGCTTGAGACCATCGCGCTGTTTGAAGCCATCCGCGAAGGAAACCAACCCGCAGCCATGCGGCTGTTGAATACATCCGCCGCACGAGAGGCCGTCCTCGGGGGGCTTCTAGGACTCATCGAACTGTACTTCCGCCATGAAGAAGGAGACAAAGTAGATGGCTTCCTCACCGCCGCCCACGCTGCCGGCCCACCACCGGCCTTTGGCTGCAAGCCTTTTCTCCCTTGACCACGTCTCCCTACACCCAACTAAGAAAGAAGGTTTACCATGACCACCCCACGTATCAGCGTTATCGTCGGCAGCCTGCGCCGAGAGTCATTTGCACGCAAGATTGCACACGAGGTGCTCACGATGATCCCTGAAGGCTACGAGGCAAACATCGTGGAAATCCGTGACTTGCCGCTCTATGACTTCGACTACGATGACCCCGCCGTCACGGACAAGCCCACTCCGGCTGAGTACACCACCTTTCGCGAGACCATCAAGAACTCGAGCGGGATCCTCTTCATTACGCCAGAGAACAACCGCACTATCCCTGCCTGCCTCAAAAACGCAGTGGACATCGGCTCTAAACCCAACTCAGATGTGGCGTGGAAGAACCTTCCCGCAGGTATCATTAGCCACTCTGTAGGCCGCATGGGCGGCTACAGTTCACAGAAGAACCTTCGCCTCGCTCTGTCCTACTTCGACATGCCGCTCCCTGGTCAGCCCGAAGTATTTCTGGGCCAATCCCCCACCCTTTTCGAAGAGTCCGGACATCTCAATCAACGTACCGCAGACTTTGTCAAGGATTACGTTATGCGCTTCCTGCAGTTGACCGACGAGGCCTTTAGAGCCAAGAACGGCTAGCGGTATCCCCAGCCAACACACATCACGCCCTCTTCGAAGTACTCAAAGACTCCTAGAGGGCGTTCACAATGACACAAACCCCGGATTCAGGCTCATCCTTGAGTTACCTGAATCCGGGGTTTCATGCGCGCTCGCCACCACACATGTGGCAGCAGCGCGTTACAAGCGGGAGATTACTTCTCCTCGGAAGCTTCTGCAGCGTCCTCTTCTTCGATTTCACCGAAGTACTGGTCAACGTCCACGTCGTTGCCCTCTTCATCCTTGACGGTGGTGCGGCAGATAGCGGCAGCCAGTGCCTTGCCACGGCGCACGTCAGAGAAGAGGTTAGCGATCTGGCCGTTGGACTGCAGCTGCTGGATGAACTGGTTCGGGTCCATGCCGTAGGACTGAGCGGTGAACAGGATGTGGTCGGTCAGCTCCTGCTGGGAAACTTCCGGCTCTTCCTTCTCTGCTACAGCGTCGAGGAACAGCTGGGTGCGTACGGACTCTTCTGCCTGCTCGCGAGTCTGCTTATCAAACTCTTCGCGGGAGGTGCCCTGTGCCTCAAGCAGCTGAGCCAGTGCCTTCTCATCGTGAGCCAGCTGGCCCAGGATCTGGTGCAGCTGGGAGTGAGCCTGCTCGTCAACTACGGACTGCGGCAGCTCGAATTCAACCTCGGACAGTGCGGACTTCAGAACCTCATCGCGGATCTGTGCAGCCTGCTCAGCCTTCTTGGTCTCCTCCACCTGGGTCTTGGTGGACTCGCGCAGCTCGTCCATGGTGTCGAACTCAGAAGCCATCTGAGCGAACTCATCGTCCATAGCCGGCAGCTTGCGCTCCTTGGACTGCTGAACGTGGACCTTGATGGTGGCCTCTTCGTCCTTGTGCTCGCCGGACTGGATGGTGGAGGTGAACTCGTTATCCTCGCCGGTCTTCATGCCGCGCAGGGCGGTATCCAGACCCTTGATGAGGTCATCGTCACCGATGCGGTAGGAAAGGCCCTCGGTGGAAGCGTCTTCGATCTTCTCGCCGTCAATTTCAGCGGTGATGTCGATGATGGCGTAGTCGCCGGTCTTCATCTTGCGCTTGGTGTCCTTGAGCTCACCAAAGCGCTCTGCCAGCTCCTCCAGAGCCTTGTCGACGTCCTCTTCGTCAGCCTTCAGGGCCGGGACGGTAACGGAGATCTTGGAGAAGTCCGGAATCTCAAACTCAGGGCGGATATCAACCTCTGCGGTGAACTCCACGAAGTCCTTGTCCTCGATCTTGGAAATGTCAACGTCCGGCTGGCCGATGACCTTCAGATCGTTTTCCTTGACTGCCTGCTCGTAGCGGGAAGGCAGCATGTCATTGACAACCTGCTCCAGGATGGGGCCGCGGCCGAAGCGAGCATCAATAAGCTGGCGCGGTGCCTTGCCCTTACGGAAACCTGGAATAGAAACCTGCTGCGCGATTGCCGCGTAAGCTTGATCGATTTCCTGGTCCAGCTCCGCAAACGGAACGTTGACGGTGAGCTTAACGCGGGTATCGCTCAGCTTGTCTACGGTGGTCTTCACGAGTGAATCTCCCTGGCTTCATTGTTTTACGTACATAAACTTAAAGGGGGTCCGGAAATCCTTATTAGGGCATTTCCAGACCCCCATACGTCGGGGCGACAGGATTTGAACCTGCGACCCCCTGCTCCCAAAGCAGGTGCGCTACCAAACTGCGCCACGCCCCGTATGTAGGCCACCAAGTTGCCTTGGCTGCGTTGCATACCTGAGACAGTGTACCGTGTCCGTTTTAAATCTCCTAAACGGACCCCCACCTAATGGAATCAACGCAGCACAGAGGCCACTTTTGACAGCCATGCGGCTAGAAATCGAAATCAAACATTCCGTCAAAGAATCCGCCGCCATCACCATCGCCAAGGCCATCAAACAGGCCGCCGCCGTCATCGCCGCCGCCCATGTCACCGGCGCCGCCAGCATCGCCAGCGTCACCACCCATGTCGCCAGCATCGCCCATGCCTTCACCGCCACCCCAGTCGCCGCTTTCAGCAGCGGCCGCGGAATAGCCAATGCCAGACATACCGGAGAATAGGGCATTAAACATCATGGAGTAGCCCACCATCCACACGCCGGTCTGCAAAGCATCCGCCCACCACGGACGGGAATACCAACCCGCCGGAACCGGACGGCCGGCCACGGTTCCGCCTGGGTAGTAGTTCGGGGTATCCGCGGAGGCGTACGGCGAAGCAGTGATCTGCTGGCCATTCGCTTCCACCGTGCGCTTTTCCGTCACCTTGCCGGCGGCGCGCTGCCCCTCGAGCGGTGGCAGCTCTGGGCCCGGGTTCATGCCCATAATCTCGCGCGCGGCATTCACATAATGCATGCCTTCCAAAGCGGACTCACGCGCTAGGTTCGCCTGCTTTGCGGTGGTGGCGCGTGAAATCGCCGAGTTAGCTGCCGTGAAACGCTCGGACGCATCGGCCATTGCCTGTTGGGAGGCAGAGTCTGTGCCTGAAATCTGCATTACTTGGCCACCCAGGCGTTCAATCCACCGGCGAGCGTCAGCTTGTGCATCAGCCAATTGCTGCGCTTCTCGTTCCTCGCGGCGTTTTTGGGAGTTGCGCGAAGACATAAACCACGCGCCTCCGCCCACTGCCAGCACAAGGAGCAAAATTTCCACTACGATCATCGCTTTCTATTGGTAGGGCCATTCCTCTTGTAACAACGGCTCAAGCGCCACCCTAGTTCCCTATTTTCATTTTTGCCCCCGCGTGCGCTAAAGTATGGCGCAGCGTTCAATAGCGCGCTGTGGGAATGTCGTATAGTGGCTAATACCTCAGCCTTCCAAGCTGAAGACGCGGGTTCGATTCCCGTCATTCCCTCCATTTTTCGCCCATCGTTCAGGTGGGCGATTTTTCGTTTTCCACTTACTCCAGTCCCGCCCATCCCCGCTGGACCCACATGGTTTACGGCGGACACATGCGGCGAAGTGTAGGGTGGCGCGCATGACTTCAACCAATAAGTATTCCGAATTTATCCGCAACCGCCATTCTCCCCGTGCGTTCCTGCCGGAACCCATGCCGGTAGAAGACATCAAGCAGGTCTTGGAGGATGCTCAATCCGCACCGTCCAACTCCAATACCCAGCCGTGGCACGTGCACGTGGTGGGAGGGGAAAAGCTCAAGGAGCTCAGCGCTGCGCTGATTAAGGAATTCGATACCAACGGCCTTAGCCCAGACTTCACCACCGATTACGGTGAGGGCATCCACCCCCAGCGTTCCCAAGAACTGGCCGCCAAAATGTACGGGCTGCTTGGCATTAAGCGCGAAGATAAAGAAGGCCGCGTAGAGTTCATCCGCGAAAACCTGCGCTTCTTTGGCGCACCCCATGCGGTACTGCTTTTTATCCCGCCGATGGGCGACCGCATCCGCGCCGCCTTTGACCAGGGAACCTACACCGAAAACTTCCTGCTTTCCCTCGAGGCACATGGTTATCACGGCATCCCGCAAGGCATGATTTCCCTGATTGCGCCAACCGCACGTAAATTCCTCGGCGTGGATGAGGACTACAAACTGGTCACCGCCATTACCTTTGGTACGGCCGATGAATCTAGCCCAGTCTTTAACACGGCTCCGGGCCGCGCGCCGCTCTCAGAGACCGTGACGGTGCACGGCATCGAGGGACTAGAGCTCGATTAATACCGCGGCGGTGATTTGTGTGGGCAAAGTTGGCCGAAGGGGGCGTCGGCAAGCATAGAATTGAGTCCATGGATATCACTCTTGCGACCTTTGACCATGCGCCTGAGACCGCACTGCGCGGCGTTCGGTTTAAAAACACGTGGGTGCCTTCGGAAACGTATGCGGACTCCCGCCGCGGCACCCTGACCGGCCAGTACCCGCAGCGCCAGGCCACCACGCGCATCAGCGAGGTTTTTGCTGGGGTGGGCTATGAGGTCCGCGAAGACACGCAACCGGCCGGTGAAGACGTCTTTCGCCTCCTAGAACAGCCCAGCCTGGAGGAACTCGACCAGGTTGAAGGCGTCATTGCCGTCTGCTCCCTGCTGGGCGGAAATGCCCCAATGTCGGTGCTGTGGCCGGGTGTGGCGGAAAGCGGGGAGAATAACGAGCTGGTCTCCCCTATTGACTTGGCTCCTACCCTCGCCGCCATTGCCGGGCTGGATGTGCGGCCCAATGCCCGCCTGTCCTTCGATGGGTTGAACCTGGTTCCGGTGCTGCGCCATGGCGCCTCGGGGCACGCCGCGTTGTTCTTTGACAATGGCGTGCGCATGATTGATGCCGCGCTTATCGACGGCACCGCTACCCCACCCCATGAGCGCGCCCGCCTCCAAGATGAGTGGGAGACGTGGAATAAATTCATCACGCTCGGCCCGCTGCAGTAGGCAGGTAGTCTGGGGCGCATGAGCGTACCTAACATCACTCTTAATGACGGCAATACCATCCCGCAGCTGGGCTTTGGCGTATTCCAGATGGACCCGGACAAGACCGAAGAGCTGGCAGCCGAGGCCCTGCGGGTGGGCTATCGCCATATCGATACCGCCGCAATCTATGGCAATGAAGAAGGCGTAGGTAAGGCTATTGCCAACTCCGGCATCCCGCGCGAGGAGCTGTTTATCACCACCAAGTTGTGGAATGACCGCCAGACCGATGCCGCCGCAGCACTTGATGAGTCTTTGGAAAAGCTCGGCCTAGAGTATGTGGATCTCTACCTCATCCATTGGCCCACCCCGGCGAAGGGAACCTACGTCGAGGCCTGGCAGCAGCTCATTGAGCTGCAGAAGCAGGGCAAGGCAAAGTCCATCGGCGTCTCCAACTTTGAGCTGGAACACTTGGAGGAGCTGGAGCTCAAGACCGACGTCAAGCCGGCGGTCAATCAGGTTGAGCTTCACCCTTACCTGCAGCGGTGGCGCGAGCTGGATGCTTTCCGCGCCCACACCGTAGCTATCGAGGCATGGGGGCCTTTGGGCCAGGGTAAGAGCGATATCTTGGACGCGCCCGAGGTCACCGACGCCGCTGCGGCGCACGATGTCAGCCCAGCGCAGGTCGTCATCCGCTGGCACCTGCAGAATGGCGTCATCCTCTTCCCTAAGTCCGCCACGTCATCGCGCATCGCGGAGAATTTCGACGTCTTTGGCTTCGAGCTCACCGAGGACGAGATGGCTGCCATTACCGCCCTGGATGAGGGCGAAGAGGGGCGCGGCGGTCCGCACCCGAATGACATGAATGACGCTTAAGCCTTAGCGCCTCGGCCAAGCCGGCCGAACCACACAAATAAACGCCGCGGAACCAGCTTTGGTCCGCGGCGTTTATTCCTCGTGGCTTAGGCCTCCGGCAGCTCTGGGGCGATGCCGGTGCGCTCGTATTCCGCCAAGATGTCGATGCGGCGCTGGTGGCGCTCCGCGCGGGACCATTCTTGGTCCAGGAAAGCATCGACGATTTCCAGTGCCTGCTCCTCGGTGTGCATACGACCACCGATGCCGATGAGCTGGGCATTGTTGTGTTCGCGGGCAAGGCGGGCGGTCTCTGCGGACCACGCCAGTGCGCAACGAGCACCCTTGACCTTATTGGCGGCAATCTGCTCGCCGTTGCCGGAGCCACCAAGCACGATGCCCAGGGAGCCTGGGTCATTGACGGTGCGTTGTGCCGCTTCGATGCAAAATGCCGGGTAATCATCCTCGGCATCGTAGGTATGGGCTCCGCAGTCAATGACTTCGTGGCCCTGCTTGGTGAGGTGTTCAGCAATCAGGTTCTTGGTTTCGAAACCTGCGTGGTCTGCTCCTAGATATACGCGCATGGCCCACATCCTACCGGCCCGGCGCGCCTTGAGGAGGCTTAGCGCCCACCCTGTTTCGTATTACATTGTCTTGATAAGCTCGCGGGCAACCACTATCGCTATAAAGGAGGAAAGTCATGCCTATAACCAAACCGGTCCTCGCGCTCTACGGCGGGAGCCTTCTCGCCTGCATCATCCTGCTTGGTGTTCAGGTTTCCGGCGCCGGAGGCTTCCTCCTCCCGCTTATCACGAGCATTCTTGCCACTTTGGCTCACCTAGGCCTGGGTGTGTGGTGGATTGCACAAAAGGTGCGCGGGAACCCGCGGGCCAACGGGGGCGCGATTGCGGCCGGCATTATCGCGCTTCTCGCTGGAGCCTCGTGGGCATCCTGGGCGCTAGTCGCGTGGGACGACTTTCGGGCCGGCATGGAACTTCCCTCTATCAATATCGCAGGTCTGCCGGCATTCATCTTGACCCCACTGACCATCGCACTGCGTGTCGGCGCCGCAATTCAGCTGCGCCGACGTAAAAAGACCGCTTAGTTTTCCTCCACCTGCGGCATCTCGGTGCGGGAGCGCTTGAGCTCGAAGAAGTAGGGGTACTGGGCAAGGCGCAGGGAGGCGTCGAAAAGCTCGCCTGCTTCTTCACCGGTAGGGATACGGGTAATGACTGGGCCGAAGAAGGCGGTATCACCCAGCTTGATAACCGGGGTGCCTACCTCATCACCCACAGAAGAAATGCCGTTGTGGTGGTACTCGCGCAGCTTTTCGTCATAATCCTCGGTATTGGCTACCTCGGCGAACTCTGCTGGGAGGTCCACCTCCGCTAGGGCCTGAGCGATGATGTCATCATAAGCGCCAAAGCCGGTGCGCCCGCCATTGCCCTTGGCGTGAACCAGGGTGCCCATCGCAGTGTAGAGCTCGTCTACCTTCTCAGGGCGTTCGGCCTTGACCTTGGCAAAGACGCGGGCTGGACCCCAGTTAGCCTTCATCATGTCCATGTAGGTGGAGTCAAGATCGCGGCCGTCATTGAGCACGGAGAGGGACATCGGCTCGAACTCGACCTCGATGTCGCGTACCTTTTCCACTTCCTTAATCCAGCGCGAGGTAGCCCAAGCGAAGGGGCAGGATACGTCGAACCAGAACTTTACTGCATCAGCCATGAATACTCCTTTGATTGAAAAAGTTTGCCCCACCAGCCTAGGTGCACGACTACTGTGGATGCAGAACTATTTTTCAGCTTAGAAGGAGAATATAGGCTATGACCTCTATAAACCTGACTCGCGAGGAAGCTGCCCAGCGCTCCCGAATGATCGAGGTGGACCACTACGATGTCACTTTAGACCTCAAGTATTCAGACACCCACTTCCTGTCCACCACGAAGGTGAGCTTTACCTCGCGAGAGATCGGCTCCACCTTTATCGATCTACGCGCCGAGGAAATCCAGGAGGTACGCCTCAACGGCAATCCCCTGCCCACTGATTCCTATAACCCCACCTACGGCATTCCCCTGTCTGGCCTCCAGGTAGCCGATTACACACTGGAAGTCACCGCCACGATCCCGTACTCCCGCACCGGTGAGGGCCTGCACCACTTTGTAGACCCTGCCGATAACAAGGTCTACCTTTATACCCAGTTCGAAACCGCCGATGCCAAGCGCGTCTTCGCCTGCTTTGACCAGCCGGATATGAAAGCCACCTACGCGCTGCATTTCAAGGCGCCCGAAGAGTGGACCATCATTAGCAATGGCCCCGTGAGCTGGGAAGGCGATGTA
This sequence comes from Corynebacterium sp. c3Ub_189, assembly GCF_039907195.1. NCBI lineage: Bacteria > Bacillati > Actinomycetota > Actinomycetes > Mycobacteriales > Corynebacteriaceae > Corynebacterium > Corynebacterium sp. c3Ub_189. The sequence goes on from NZ_JASBOF010000002.1 coordinate 91,626, forward strand.
GCCAGCACGGCTATTGACTATCCGTTGTCCACCTACCTGGTAGCCCTGTGCGCCGGCCCGTACCACGAGGTCACCGATACCTGGCACGGCGAGCTAACCGCGCACCCAGAGGGCAAGCCGGCCCAAAAACTCGAGGTGCCACTCGGCATCTACTGCCGCGCTTCGCTCGCCCACGCACTGGATGCCGAGCGCCTATTTACCGAGACCAAGCAGGGCTTTGATTTCTACCACCGCAACTTCGGTTTCCCCTACCCCTTTGGCAAGTATGACCAGATCTTCGTGCCGGAGTTCAACGCCGGCGCGATGGAGAATGCCGGCTGCGTTACCATCCGCGATGAGTACGTCTTTACTTCCCAGGCCACGCACTACAAGTACGAGCGCCGCGCCGATACCGTCCTACACGAGTTGGCCCATATGTGGTTCGGTGACTTGGTCACCATGCAGTGGTGGGACGATCTGTGGCTCAACGAGTCCTTCGCCACTTGGTCCGCCGCCATCTCCCAGGCGGAGGAAACCGAATACGATACCGCGTGGGTGACCTTTGCCAATGTGGAAAAATCCTGGGCCTATCAGCAGGATCAGCTGCCGACCACCCACCCGATTTCCACCGACGCCAGCGATATCGAAACGGTGGAGCAAAACTTCGATGGCATCACCTATGCCAAGGGCGCTTCGGTGCTCAAGCAGCTGCAGGCTTATGTCGGCCGCGACAACTTCCTCGCCGGTGTGCGCCGCCACTTCGCCGCCCATGCATGGGGCAATGCCACCTTTGATGATCTGCTGCGCCACCTAGAAGAGGCCTCCGGCCGCGATCTTTCCTTCTGGGCGCAACAGTGGCTCAAGACCTCCGGCATCAATACGCTCAGCGTGGCGCTCAATGCGGATGAGTCTGGCACGATTACCCATGCTTACCTCACCCAGGCCGGCGATACCCTGCGCACCCACCGCGTGGCGGTAGGCCTGTATAACCTGCAGGACGGCAAGGTGGTGCGCACCGATCGCATCGAGATGGATATCGATGGCGCTACCACCGAGATTCCAGAGCTCATCGGCCGCCAGTTGGCAGACATTGACTTCCTCCTACCCAACGACGATGACCTGACCTATTGCCTCATCGAGCTGGACGCGGGTTCCCTGCAATTCCTGCTGGACAATATTGATAAGTTCGCCGATCCCATGGCCCGCACCCTGTGCTGGTCCACCGCCTGGGAGATGACCCGCGCCGGCACTATGCGGGCCCGCGATTTCATCCAGCTGGTTGCCCGCGGCATGCAGGCGGAGACGGAGCTCGCCGTCCTCGAACGCATTGTCCTGCAGGCCTCTAGCGCGCTGAAGAACTATGCCGATCCACAGTGGGCCGCCCAGAGCACCCTGCTTGCCGACGCCCTCCTTGACGGCGCCCACAGTCCCGATGTCCAGCGCTCCATCATCTGCACCCAGGCACTGGCGAAGATTCGCCTGCACGATAGTGCGCGCGACTATCTGCGCGGCGTGCTCGAGTCCTCCGCGGATGCGGGACTGCGCTGGTCCGCACTGGCGGCACTTGCCGCCGATGGCGCGATAGAGGACGTCCCCGCTGCCGCGGATGCGCAACTCGAGCGCGATAATTCGGCCACCGGCTACTACTCTTCGCTGCGTGCCCGCGCAGCCGTGGCAACCGCCGAGAACAAGCGCGCGGTATGGGAAGAAATCGTGGCGGGAAATCTCACCAACCGCGAGCTCACTTCCAAGCTGGAAGGCCTGCTCTACCCGCATAGCGATGAATTCCTGCCCACCGCGGAGTTCTTCGACATCGCAGAAAAGGTATGGTCTTCCCAGTCCTCCGAGGTGGCGCTGACCACCGTGACGGGTCTCTTCCCTTCCTGGGATATCACGCACAAGGGCCTGGACCGCGCCGATGCCTTCTTGAAGAAGGAGCTGCCGGGTGGTCTGCGCCGCACGGTCACCGAGCAGCGTGACCGCGTGTCCCGCGCGCTGCGCAACCGCCAGGTAGACGCTAGCTAAGCCGGCTTTCCCGCGCCGTTGCCCTGGCCCGGTAGGGGTTGCGGCGCGGGATCCTCACCCAGGACCACCTCGACGTTGGCGATATCAGAGCGCAGCGACTCTTCAATATAGGCAAAGACCGCGCCCGATTTAGTCTTTAACAGCCGCACGAACCGAAGCAGCGGATGCGATCGGCTCACGTGCAAAAGTTTCTGCTCTTCGGTGCGAGCGGTAGCGGCGCGCATGCTCTCGCGCTTAAAGACGGGCTTGAGGTTGTAGCCAGCCAGGATTTCCATGATGGGCTCACGCAGATCGTGCTGATTGAGATCGGGAGCCATATCTACCGGGATGGTGTAGCGCGAAAGGATGACGGGCTTGCCATCGACGGTATAGAGGCGCTTGATATCCCACGCAAAGGTGGAATCGCTAACACCCAGTACCGCTGCCACATGCTTGGGCACGTGGGCTTTGTTAACGGAGACCACGCGTACGGCGGTGTCGTGCCCGCGCTCGCGCAGCTGGGTGACGATATTGTCCTTGTTGGTCAGGCTCAGTGTAGGGGGAACCGTGCGCACGTAGGTGCCACCACTGCGCCCGCGGCGGCGGTCAATGAGGCCTTCTACCTCCAATATGTCTAAAGCATGGCGCACGGTCATGCGCGCAACATGAAATTCCCGGACCAATTCGCGTTCGGTAGGAAAACGCTGACCGGGTTCTAATTCATTGCGTTCGATCTTATCGCGTAGGGCATCCGAGATACGGAGATAGGCGGGCCGCTTTCGGCTTTGGGAATTCACAGCCCCCGAGTGTAATGGACACCCCTGGAAACCAAACCCATTAATGTGTGATGTCCATTACCACTACTTGCGTTCCTACTTGCGCAGATGTAACTCGATTCGCGGCCTGACCTGGATTTCCGTCAGCTGAGTGGTGGGGCCTGCCTCTACCACGGTACGAATGGCACGAGCCACCTCAGCCGGGGCAATAACCTGGGAGGGATCATAATCCTGCAACCCCTTAAGCATCGGGGTATCGGTAGGCCCTGGAGCCACGGTGGATACGCGGATTCCCGGCTCAGAGATGCGCAGTCCATCGGCGAGTGCATACAACGCGTGCTTGGTCGCCGCGTAGATGACGTTATCGCCGTAGCTGTGGCGTCCAGCGCCAGAGTTAATAAAGACCACGGTGCCTTCCGCTTTGCGCAGCTGCGGCAGCAAGGCGCGGGTCAGTTCTGCAGGGGCATGCACGTTGAGGTCCATGTGCGCGCGCCAATTTTCCGGCGTGGCTTCCTCCACGGAGTACTTGGTAGCTCGTGCAGCAGCGTGGACGAGCACGTCCACGCGGTCCAGCTCCGGCAGTTTCATGCCTTCATCGAGGCCGGCGACGAGGTCGATGGCTACCGGCGTAATGGAGTCCGATTCGGGCAGATCCGCCGCGCTACGCCCCAGTGCGTACACATGGTAATCACCGGCCAGGTCAGCGATGATTTCGCGGCCCATGCCGCCGGTAGCGCCGGTGACAACGGCGACCTTCTGCGGGGTTTCGCTCTCCGCGTGTGCTGGTGCGGTGGCATTCTTTGTATCAGTCATGCCGCCCCATCATAGGGATCCTTTGCTTTAAGCGCCGCACCGGAGCAGTCACCGGCGGTAGCCGATTAACGGAAGCGCTTAGGCACGTCCGGCTGGCCCAAGGTGAGCATCAAGCGATTAGCCCAGTTGAAGAAGGAGGAAGCGTAGATGAGGTCCAAGATGGACTGATCATCGAATCCGGCCGCACGCAGGTCCGCGCATAGTGCCGCATCGAAGGCGAAGGGGGTTTCCGTCAGCGCCACGGCGGCGCGACGGATAAGGTCCCACTCCTTTGAGCCAAGATCGGCGTCGATGCCCTCGTCCAAGAGGCGGTCTACGATTTCACGGTCGCCGCCCTCCTGGACGCACCGCGCCTGGTGCACGGAGGCACAGTACTCGCAGCCGTTGTAGCGCGAAGCCACAGTAGCGGCGAGCTCGCGGTCCGCACGGGAGAGCCCACCTTCGGTGTTATAGAAAATGTCCAGGTCAGTCAGCGTGCGCGCCTTCAAGGCCGCAGGGTCGCGGGCGAGCAAGCGGAAGTACTCGGAATCGATACGCTCTGGCTTGATGAGAGCATCAGTATGCACCGCGGTGAAATCCTCCTTCGCCAGCGCCTCCACCCAGGGCTTCCAGCCCAGGGAGTGGTTGACAAAGTGGTCCGGCAGCACAGTATTGGGCTGCAACGTGTTCGCGGTTACCTCCCAACCCGGATCGGCCACGCCGGCGGCGCGCTGGGCTGCGGGGTGGGATGCGGGATCCTCGCCAGAAAGCACGCGCAGGCCGTGGACCACGCGCAGCTGGAAGGCCAAAAATGCCACCAGCTGGGACAGGCTGACGATCTCCGTAGCGGACCATCCTGCGGCATCGAGGTGCCCTATCGCCTGCGGGGAGGCATCCTTGGGGTGGAAAGCCAGAAGGTGCGCCCAATCGAAGGCCGCAGCTAGGCGCGTGCCCAGCGCGGCTTCCGCGGCGGTATCGCCGAAGATAAGGAAATCACCCTGGTGATACGGGCCGGTGGACACACCGCGCTGGCTCGCGGCGCGCACGGCGGCAACAAGGTCCTCGTCGGCCTCATCTTCCAGCAAGTCGAAGTAGAAATCCGCAGCCTCGCTTGCCCGGTAGATTGCAGCGGTAAAAGCCGCTACGGCATAGCGCTCCGTATAGGAGAACTCGCCTGGTTCTGCTGGCTCGAGCAAAGCGCTAAAGCTCAGTTGCGCATTGTCCTGCGCATCGTGGCGCGCACGGCGCAGCTGTTGCACCTCGGCGCTGGCGTGGGAGAGTTCATTAATAATGTCGGTCATATTCTCAGTCCAACCTTTCTGGGGCGCGGTTATAGCCCCAAGTTTAAGTCTCCGGCACGATAGCGGGAGCCAGGGATGGCGTCAATGAGCTGGCGCGTGTACTCGGTTTCTGGGTGCGCAAAGACCTGCGCGGTAGGTCCAGACTCCACTTGCGTACCGTGGGAGAGCACGGAGACGGTATCGGAAATTTGGTTGACTACCGCCAGATCGTGGGAGATGAAGATATAGGTAAGCTCCAGCTCGCGCTGCAGCTCGTCGAGCAAGCGCAGTATCTGCGCCTGCACGGTGACGTCGAGCGCGGACACGGCCTCATCAAGCACCACGAGATCGGGCTCAATGATCATGGCGCGGGCGATGGCCACGCGCTGGCGTTGACCACCGGAGAGCTCGCGGGGACGGCGGGAAGCCATGGAAGAATCCAAGGCCACCAAATCAAGAAATTCGCGTGCTTTGGCACGCGCATCACGCTTGGAAGCGCCGGTGAAATTGCGCACCGGCTCGGCGATGGTATCGCCAATGCTCAAGCGCGGATCGAGCGAGCCAAAGGGATTTTGGTAGACCATCTGGATAGATCGGCGCAGCTCCCGGCGGCGCTTGCCACGGGCGGAGCTAATGTCTTCCCCGCCCAAGCGAATACTGCCGGAGGTGGGCGTGCTCAACAAGGAAATGGCGCGGCCGGTGGTTGTCTTACCGGAGCCAGACTCCCCCACCAATGCATGGGTGGTGCCGCGGGCCACGGAAAAGTTGATGTCCTCCACCGCGGAGAAATCCCCGAAGCGTTGGCTCAACCCTTCCACCTCGAGCAAGGTTTCGCGGTGCGCGGGCGCGGCTGCCCGCACAGGAGATGCGGCCTGGGAGGAAGTAGGGGTGGTGAGCGAGGGGGCGTCGGCAAGCAGGCGCTTGGAGTAGGCATGCTGGGGATCGGTGAGGACACGGGCGGCCACGCCCGACTCGCGGACGGTGCCCTTTTCCATCACCACGATGTTATTGGCACGGTCGCCCGCTACGGCCAGATCATGGGTAATGAAAAGGATGCCCATGGTGAGCTCTTCGCGCATTTCATCCAAGAGATCCAGAATGCTCTTCTGCACGGTGACATCGAGCGCGGACGTAGGCTCATCGGCGATAATGAGTTCTGGCTCCAGCGCCACGGCCGCGGCAATGAGCACGCGTTGCTTCATGCCGCCGGATAGCTCATGCGGGTACTGGTGATAGCGGCGCTGCGGATCATCAATGCCCACGCGCTCCAAGAGCTCCAGTGCACGCTTCTTCCGGGAGGTCTTATCGCCCTGCCCGTGGATGGCCATGCCTTCCTCCACCGAGGCACCGATGGTCTTGAGCGGGTTAAGCGAGTTATTGGGATCCTGCGGAATAAGTCCAATACGGCGTCCGCGCAGTTCCCGCCATTGCTTTTGGGAATACTGGGTCACGTCGCGGCCGTCGAAAGTAATGGTGCCGGAGACAATCGAAGCATTGTCTGGCAGCAGGCCAATGGCGGCCATGGCGGAGGTGGACTTGCCGGAACCGGACTCGCCAACGATGGCGGTCATTTCGCCAGGGTTTACCTCGAGCTCAATGCCGCTTACCGCTTCTACCTCACCGTGCGCGGTGCGGTAGGTAATGGATAGATCACTAATGCTAAGCAGGGACATTAGGCCGCCTTTCGCAGTGTCTGGCTGAGGTGGTTAGCCGCGAGGACCACGGCGACGATCACAATGCCCGGGGCGATGGTCAACCAGCCGGCCGTGGCGATGTAATCGCGCGATTCAGAGATGAGCAAGCCCCATTCCGGGGTTGGGGGCGGTGCGCCATAGCCCAGGAAGCCTAGGGTGGCTAGCTGCAAAATGGCCAGGCCAAATTGCAGGGCTGCTACAGCGAAGACCGCAGTGAGTGAATTGGGAAGAATATGGCGCACGAGCACCTGGAAGGAAGAACCGCCGGAGCCATAGGCGGCCTCGACGAAATCAGAGCCGGCGACGCTGAGCACCTGGGAACGTGCAAGGCGCGCAAAGGTGGCCACGGAGGTGATACCTACGGCGATGGCGGCATTGAAAATGCCGTGTCCGAGCACGATGATGACGGACAGGGAGAGCAAGAGTCCGGGGATGGACAGCAGCACATCCACGATGCGCATGATGACGGCATCGACCCAGCCGCGGCGCACTCCGGCGATGATGCCCAAGATGGTGCCGACGATGAGGCCGAAAAGGACGGCCAGCAGCGCGCCGAGTAGAGATTGGCGCGCGCCATAGACCACGCGGGTGTAGAGATCGCGGCCGACGGCATCGGTGCCAAACCAGTGTTGGAAGCTGGGTTGCAGCAGTGCCGTGGTGTCCCCGCCCTGGTTAGGGTCCTGGGAGGTAAATAGTTGGGGGAACAGGGCGCAGAGCACCGCCAGGCCCAGCACAATCAGCGAGATGATGGTGCCCGGGGTGAGCTTCAGCTGTGTGGATTTAAGCTTCATGCTTGGACCTTCTTCTCGTTCGTTGCGGTGGTACCGGCGGTGGTGGCAGCGGTGGCGGAGCTAGGCGCAGCCTCGTGCTCGCGCTCGCGCAGGCGCACGTCAAGCACTGGGTAGAGCAGGTCCACAATCAGATTGATAAGGACAAAGACGGCGGCGGCAAGCACCACGATGGCCAGCAGCACCGAGGTATCACGGTTAGCCACCGCATCCACGGTCAGCGCGCCAATGCCGTGGCGGGCGAAGACCGCTTCCGTCACCACTGAGCCGCCGACGAGCTCACCAAAGGTAAGGCCAGCCATGGTCAGCGCCGGCAGCAACGCGTTGCGCAAGACGTTGCGCCACAACAACCAGGCGCCGCTAGCACCCTTGGCGCGCACGACCTGCACGAAGGACATATCCATGACCTCATCGATGGAGCGCAGCAGCACCTGCGCCAGCGGCGCGGCCACGAAGATACCCAGGGTAATTACCGGCAGGATGAGGTTTTGGGTGTCGCTCGCGCCGATGACCGGCACCCAGCCCAAGCCAAAGGAGAATATCTGGATCAAAATGATGCCGATCCAAAAGGTGGGCAGGGAAACCATCACGGAAGGCAAGCTGCGGAAGAAACTGCGCAGCCAAGAAAATGGGCCCAAGGTGGAGACAATAGCCACCACGAAAGCCAAGACCACGCCTACGAGGAAGGCGAAGACCGCCAGCGCCAGCGTGGAAGGAAGGGCATCCGCCAGCATCTCCGATACGGCGGTACCGGTGGCGACGGAAAAGCCGAAATCACCGGTGAGGAATCCGCCGAGCGCGCTGAAGTAGCGGCTTAAGATCGGCTCATCGGCACCATAAACCTCGCGGATGGTGGCCAGCTGCTCGGCGTTGAGCCCCAAGTTGGGGTTGTCATAGCGGGTCGCGACGGCGTCACCAGGCAGTGCTGCTAGGAGGATGAAAGAAAGGGTGAAGGTTGCCCAGATGACGAGCACGGCTTGGCCGATGCGCAGGGCAATAGTTTTCAGGCTCATGGTTTAGTCCTCCCCTTCTGTGGGGTTGATGTCTACCGCATAGAACGACGGGCGGCCAATGGCCTCGGTGCTAAAGCCCTCGATATAGGGCTGGAAACCATAGACCTGCGGCTCTTCAAACATGGGCAGGATATAGGCCTGTTCGGACAGATAGTCCTGCATGCGGCCGGTCATGGCGAGGCGATCCTTTTCACTGCTGAGGTTGAAGTAGTCCTCCACCAGTTTCTGCAGCTTCTCATCGCCAAAGCTATCGGTCTTCTCGTCATAGTTGAGGAAAGAATTGCGCCCGGTGCCATCCAGCCACGTGGCCAAGGTGTCCACATTGGCACGGCCGGTCATGGTGTGGCGTACCTGCACGGTGTCTTGGTCCTTCATGGCCTTTTGCTGCGCAGAGCGGTCACCCGGGTTGAGGTTGGCCTCGATGCCGACGTTCTTGAGCATCTCCTGGGCCTTGGTGAACATCTCTTTAGAGCGCGGCTGTGGGACGGCTTCATTGAAGGTCACGGACAGGCGCTTGCCGTCCTTTTCGCGAATACCATCTTCACCTGGGCGCCAACCGGCCTCATCGAGCAGGCGCTTAGATTCTTCCGGATCGAAGGCATAGTTCGCGGACTGATCCTTATAGCCAATAGCCGTCTTGGCCAGGATCGATGTGCCCTTGGGGTAGGAATCAGAAAAGAGGGTGTCCAGGATATTATCGCGGTCAATGGCGTGGATGATGGCCTGGCGCACTCGCTTGTCTTCCAAGAGTGGATGGCGGAAGTGGAAGTGGAAGCTATTGTTCACGCCACGAGTGGGCGCGGCGAAAATCTGCAGGTTTTGATCCTTCAGGTGCTTCTCATCGGGGGCTTCGATCTGGCGCGCGACATCGGACTGGCCGGCTACAAGCGAGCCCACGCGCACGGAGTCTTCGGCCGCGAGCACGATATTGATGCCCTCAATATCGGCCGGGCCTTGGTGGTCCTTGCGGGCCGGGGGCGCCCAGTCATAATCCTCGCGCTTCTTGAGCACCAGCTTGGTGCCCAGCTCTTCTTCTTCAATGACGAAGGGACCAGAACCGGAAATCGCGGTGGCGTTGCCCGGCGCGAAGCCGGTGTCATCCAAATCCAGGGTGTCATTAGAAAGCAGGCCCTGGTTCATCACGGAGGTGGACTGCGGGAAGCCTGGGGAAGGCTCGCTGAAGTAGAACTTCACCGTGTAGTCATCGATAACCTCGGACTTTTCATAGTTGGGCAGCTGCTCCGATGGAGTGAGCATGCGATCTTCGTCGCCTAGGGCATAAAGGTCATAGTTCATCTTCACGTTCGCAGCATCCAGGCGGGAGCCATCAGAGTAGGTCACGCCCTTGCGAATCTTGAAGGTGAATTCGGTGTTGTCCTTGTTTGCCTTGGGCATCTCCTCCGCAATCCACGGGTGCAGCTCGAGGGTATCCGGGTCCTGCCAGAGCAGGCGGTCCGTGATGTTATTGAGCACACCCCCATTGGGGTAATAGCCGCCGGAGGGTGGATAGAGGTTGTTGAACATATTGGGCTCGACATAGGTGACCATGCCATCTTCCGCGGCGTGGGAAGTAGAGGCGCACGAGGTAAGCGAGAGAGCTAGCGCGCCGCTGGCCAGGACCGCGGCCACGGGCCGCAGGAGCCGAGAAAGTTGCTTCATAAAATCTCGAGTTCCTTTAAGTCTTAAGTAGTACTCGCCCATTAGACCACACCCATACCTCAAAATACAAGACTGGGCGGTCTACCGTATTACCTGCCAAAACGGCTTAACAAAATGGTCACGGTAGACTGAAAGGTCTATTTTGCTCTTACTGCCAGGTCCAATGATCCTGAAAGGGCCTGAATGTGGCACGATAGGAGGTATGTCTACTCCAGCAATCGCGATCGTCGGAATGGGCCCGCGCGGCATTTCCATCTTGGAACGCCTCTCCGCCCGCATGGACGATTCCAGCGACCCCATTACCGTCCACCTCATCGATGACGCCCAACATGGCGCCGGCCGCATCTGGGAAACGGACCAAACCAAAACCCTGTGTATGAACACCCGCGCCGGCGCGGTCACCCTCTTTACCGAGCCCGGCTCCACCGTGGATGCCCCTGTGCTCGAGGGCCCCATTCAGTACGAGTGGATCCAGCTGCTGCGCGGCGATGGCGAGAATATCTCCGCCGCCAAGCGCGAGCTTTTTGAGCAGCACCCACCGGCCGCACATATTGCCCAGGACTACCGCGAGGAACTCGCGGCTACCCGCCCCGAATCCAACCCTTCGCGCGCACTGTATGGCGAGTACCTGCGCTGGGTCTATGACGTGGTCATTGCACGTCTGCCCAAGAGTATTTCCACCGTGAATCACTTCAGCCGGTTGGAGACCATCAAAGAGGGCGGTCACCAAGACGTCCTCCACCTAGCCGATGGCTCCGAGGTGCGCGCCGATGCCACGGTGCTGGCCTATGGCTGGATGGTTCCGGAATACAACGAGCAAGAAAAACAGTTGGCCGCTTCCGGTTTGAACTGGATCGCCCCCAATAACCCGGTAGAACAGGACTACGCGGCCATTCCGGGCGGCGAGGACGTGCTGGTGCGCGGTCTGGGCATGGGTTTTTATGACATCATGGCGCTGACCACCATCGAGCGCGGCGGCACATTCGTGGAGGCTCCTTCCGCACGCTCCGGCCTGCGCTATGAACCTTGCGGCCAGGAGCCCAACTTCATCATTTCCTCTGGCCGCGGCTACCCCTACCACCCCAAGTCCGAGTACGGCGAGCTGCCGCCTACCATGCCGCGCCGCCGCCTGAAAAATGTCATTGCGGAGCTCAGTGGCACCCAGGACATCGACTTTGACGCCCAGGTCTGGCCTGCCATCGCGCGCGATAGCTACGAGGCCTATATCACCACCTTGGAGCGCGTGCGCCCGGATTCCCTCCTGCGCCCGCGCGCAGAGATTCTCGAGGCCATCGATGCCGCCGCCCCCGATGAGCTGGGCGCGGCCATTGCGCCCATGGTCACCGAGCCATGGGACATGAACGATCTCATGTACCAGATTGCCGGGTTTACCGGGGACATCGCTGAGCTCACTGAGCACATTGCCCAGTCCATGGAAGGCGATATTCGGGAGGCCGCCGTCGGCCACGACTCCCCTATCAAGGCCGCGCTGTGGTCGCTTTCGCAATCGCGCAAGCCAGCCTCCATCCTCGGCGCAGAGGGCCGCTACACCCGCGAGTCCCGCACCGGCCGCTACGGCCAGGTCATGTCCTTTGGCCAGATGATCGGCTCCGGCCCGCCGCTCTTCCGCGTGCGTCAGTTGCTCGCGCTTGTCGACGCCGGCCTGGCCCACTTCCTAGGCGATCACCCCACCGTGTCCATCGAGGCCGATCACTTCACCTTGACCTCCGGCCCGCGCTCGGCTTCGGCGCCCACGCTTGTCGACGCCTTTATGCACCGCCCCGATATCCGCACCGCCGGCGATGCCATGACGCGCTGCTTGGTGGATTCCGCCCGCGTGCGCCCCTTCCCCGATCACGGCCAACCCACCGGTTCGCCGGAAACGGATGGGGCCACACGCCGCACCATTCACCCGGACGGCGAGTTGGATGCACGCCTGCATATCGTGGGCATCCCCACCTATTCCCAGTGGCCGGACACCACCATTTCCCCCATGCCGGGCACAGACCCGCTCATGCTGCAGGAAACCGACAAGGCCGCCGGTTCCCTCCTTGCCGTGGTGCGCTCCTAGCCACCGCACTTGCGCCATGGCTTAGTGCCGCGGCCTATAGCGCGTCGAGGGCCTGCTCCAAGTCCGCGAGCAGGTCATCGATGTCCTCGATACCGATGGAGATGCGCACCAGATCCTCCGGCGGCACCAGCTCGGACCCTTCCGCGGATACGTGCGTCATATTCTTTGGATGCTCGATGAGCGATTCCACTCCGCCCAGCGATTCTGCCAGGCAGATAAGCCGCGTATTGAGGCAGATCTGCTTGGCATGCTCCGCGCTGTGGAAGCGCACGGACATCATGCCGCCAAAGCCACGCATCTGCTGTGCTGCCAGCTCATGCCCCGGGTGCTCCTTGAGCCCTGGGTAGAGCACCTGTTTGACCTCGGGTCGCGCCTGCAAGAATTCCGCTACTCGCTGCGCATTCGCGCAATGGCGGTCCATACGCACCGACAGCGTCTTGATGCCACGGGCGGTTAAGTAGGCGTCGAAAGGCGAGCTCACCGCACCCACATTGCCCTGGAAGTAGAGCAGACGCTCGTCCACGTGGGCGTCATTAGTAACTACCGCGCCACCCAGTACATCGGAATGCCCGCCCAGGTACTTGGTGGTCGAATGCAGCACGTGGTCCGCGCCGAGTTCCAGCGGGTTCTGCAGGTAGGGCGTGGCAAAAGTATTGTCCACCAGCACCTGCGCGTTGCCCTTAATCTTGGCCACCGCGGCAATATCGGTGATATTTAGCGCCGGATTAGTGGGCGTTTCCAGCCAGATGAGTTTGGTATTCTCTTGGACCGCGGCCGCAACCGCGGCGGTATCGCTGGTGTTCACGATGGACATCTCCACGCCCCACTCGGTGAAATCATTGAGCAGACGGTAAGAACCACCGTAGGCATCATTACCCAAAATGACGTGATCTCCTGGACGCACCAGGATGCGGATCAAGGTATCGGCAGCGGCCATGCCGGAAGAAAACACGCGTGCATACTCCGCGCCTTCCAGCGCCGCTAGAGTGCGCTCCAGCGAACGCACGGTTGGATTGGCCACGCGGCCGTATTCGAATCCGCCGCGCAGCTGCGCCAAGCCGTCTTGTGCAAACGTGGTTGAGGCATAAATGGGCACGTTAATAGAGCCCATGTGCGGATCCGGGTGATAGCCGCCATGGATGGAACGGGACGTAAAGCCTTGAGCGAGGTTCTGCGTGCTGCGTTCAGTCATAGCACCACAGTCTAGACCAAGCTGTTCATTTCCAACCGAGAGATGGGTATTTATTTTCACACTCTCAGACACCCACGACTCATCGCACTTTCAGCCTCTGCCCTTACAATGGGCGCAGTTCATTTTGTCCTCGACTAAGAAAGAATGATGAATACGCAATTCTTAGCATCCGCCGCTTCCACCACGGACTCGGCCATCGAGTCCGTGTCCAATTTTTGGAATGACGAGAAGGTACAAAGCTGGCTTATCGAGCGCCCGATTCGCATCGCTATCATCCTTATCCTGGCCATTATCGCCCACTGGCTCCTCCACCGAGTTATCAACAAAGTGGCCGAAAATAGCATCAAGTCCTCCGGGCTAGATAAGCAGCGCCTGCGCGGGAAATTCAAGGGCCGCGCCAATCGCCCCGAGCTCAGCCAACAAGAAGAGGCCATGCGCCAAACCCGCGAGACCCGGCGCGCCTCCCGCATCAAGACACTTGCCGGCGTAGCCCGTTCCGCCGCCGCCATCTTCGTCTGGGTGTGGGCCGTTATTGCCATCCTGGATGAGTTAGAGGTCAACGTAGCACCGCTTATCGCCTCCGCCGGTGTCATCGGTGTCGCCCTCGGCTTTGGCGCACAGGCGCTGGTGAAGGACTTCCTTTCTGGCATCTTCATGCTCATTGAGGACCAGTACGGCATTGGTGACGTGGTTGATTTGGGCAATGGCGTCTTTGGCGATGTCGAGTCCATCTCCCTGCGCATCACCACGGTCCGCGATATCGATGGTGCCCTGTGGTACGTGCGCAACGGTGAAATTCTCCAGGTGGCCAACCACTCCGATGAGTACTCCGTTGCCCGCATCCAGATTCCAGTAGGCCTTTCTAATGACCCAGAGGTTGCTGGCGAAGTCATTGAGGACGCAGTGAAAGAAGCCGCACAGGACGATAAGGTGCGCAAGCTCATCCTCAGCACGCCCCGTGTGGACGGCATGTCTGGCTTTGAGCCGGATTATGTTTCCTTCCGCGTCTCGACCAAGACCTTGCCGGGCAAGCAGTGGGACGTGCAGCGTTTTCTACAGTCCCGCGTGCTCAATGTCATGCACACTAAAGGTATTACCACGCCCTACCCACACGGCATCGGCATTACCGATCCCCGCAAGGAAGAAGAAGAGTAAATGGATTCTGTTTATGAGGCCATCGGTGGCATGGAGACCTTTGAGCGCCTCGTCCACGGCTTTTATTCCCAGGTCAAAGAGGACGATGTCATTGGCCCGATGTACCCCGATAACGACTGGGAAGGCGCAGAACAGCGCCTTACCTGGTTCTTGGCGCAATACTGGGGTGGCCCGCAGCTCTTCTCTGAAAACCGCGGCCACCCGCGCCTGCGCATGCGCCACGCCCCTTACCCCATCGATATCACCGCGCATGACCGGTGGTTAGAGCTTATGGGTAACTCCCTCGCCAAGATCGACGAGGAAACCATCCCACCGGCCTATCGCGAGATGATCTGGGATCACATGCAGCGCGTGGCCGCCATGATGATCAACAAGGCACCATAACCGCACCGTCTTCCCCGCGCACGAGACAAGCCCGGCCCCCGCTATTTAGCGAGGAACCGGGCTTGTGGTTTATCTAGCCCACACTATGAAGACCCGATGCTTAGTCTTCCCAGTCAAAGGCCTTGCGCACAGGCTCGGACACCAGACGACCGCCTCGGGTCATCACGCCGCCTTCTAGGCCTGGGAAGCGCTTGATGGCGGCATCCAAGTTGTCCTTGGCTACCGCGCGGATATACGGCAGCGTCGCAGACGATAGCGCGCGGGTCGAGGTATTAGCCACCGCGCCTGGCATATTAGCCACGCAGTAGAACAAGGTGTCGTGCACCTTAAAGGTGGGATCATCGTGGGAGGTCTTCTTCGAGTTTTCGAAGCAACCGCCCTGGTCGATGGCCACGTCCACGAGAACAGCGCCCTTCTTCATCTTCTTCACGGTCTCCTCGCGCACCAGTTTCGGCGCAGCGGAACCTGGAATGAGCACGGCACCGATGACGAGGTCGGCTTCCTGTAGCTCCTTTTCGATGGTGGCCGGATCCGAGATCAGAGTGCGCACGCCACCGGCGTACTGGTCATCGAAGCGCTGCAAGACGTGTGGATCAAGGTCCAGCACGGTGACTTCGGCGCGCAGGCCGTGGGCCATCGCAACGGCGGAGGCACCAACTTGGCCGCCGCCGATCACGACGACGCGTGCCGGCTGGGTGCCCGGAACGCCAGAGACCAGCAAACCGCGGCCGCCCTGGGTGGACAGCAGGTGGTGGGTGCCTTCGATAACGGCAAGGCGACCAGCCACCTGGGACATTGGAGTCAGCAGCGGCAAAGTACCGTGGCGGTCGGTGACCGTTTCATAGGCAATCGAGGTGGTATTGGCCTCGACCAGTGCCTCCGCCAGCGGGCGGTCCGCAGCGAGGTGAAGGTAGGTAAAGACGGTAAGGTCCGAGCGTAGGTACTTGTACTCGGACTCGAGTGGCTCCTTGACTTTGAGCAGCAGTTCCGCTTGCGACCACGTCTCTTCCGCTGAGTCCACAATTGTGGCACCGGCATCCTTGTAGGCAGAATCGGGGAAGGATGCGCCTTCACCGGCACCGGTTTCAACGAACACTTCATGGCCATCAGCAACGAGGGTTTGCGCTCCCATAGGGGTGAGAGCCACGCGGTTCTCGTTATTCATGATTTCTTTTGGTACCGCAATACGCATTACACCGTCTCCTTGTAGGTGCAGGAAATTACTTTTACATTTCTAGAGTAACGCAGCACACGTTTAGCTGGGTGTCTAATCTAAAACTCACATAGCCGAAAAAGCACGAACCTATATGACTACCGTTATTGTCCTGCTAGACGAGTGTTTTGCGAGATAAGCACCACTCCTCACCCTCCCAAAGGTGGACCGCTTTTGGGGGTCCATGTTCTCCGAGGAGGAGGCCCTCGCCGAGTCTTGCGGTAGATGGATGGGCTTAAAACAGCGAGAGGCGGGTGGACCGATAAATGCTGCCGAAGGGGGCGTCGAGACGCACCCAGCGGCCCAGCTGAGCCACGCGCAAGTGGCGTGGCACGTCCATCGGGGCGGAAAATCCAGGAATAAGGCCCAGATTGGTGCAGGCAAAAATCATGCGCATGGGAATTTCCACCGTGGCGCCATCGCTTTCTACGGTAACGACGGTTTGATTCAAGAGGCTGGACGGCGGGCCCATGGGGCCAGAAAATTGCCGGGTCAATTGCTGACCTTTATCGGAAAGTTCACGAACAACGGTGACCGGCAAGGTATCGACCACACTGTAGCCAGTCGCCGGCGGCAAGGCTCCCGGCCAGGATGGATCGCGGGCTGGACCCAAATCTAACGTGCCGCTAGATTCATGCTCTTTGAGATGCTCGGCAAGGGTGGCAGCAGAAACCACTGCCCCATCGCGGGAAACGACGCCCTGCACGCGACGGGAGGCAACCACCTCGAAAGGGGTGGTGACAAAGACATCGACGACGTCGTCAGTCAGCTGGCGCAGCCGCACCGAAGCACCCGCGTCCAAGCCAACTGCGCGCGTGACAAGGGCCCGAAGGCCAGGTCCACCGCTTCCAATTTCTAGAGTCTCGGTGACCATACCTTCGGGCCCTGCCTTTCTAATCTGTGCTCTGCTCCGCTGCTAGTTAGCGGCGGTATTTTGCAGAATATCCTTTTCCTGGTCCGTCAGCGGACGAGGAGTCTGCTGCTGACGGTCGATGACTACCTGCACGCACTCCACAGTTGCCGCGACTTCCCCTTGGTCATCCTTGACCTGCTGGGTAGTGGTAAACGAGGTCGTGCCAATCTGCGAAATGGTAGTTTCTACCTCCACCGTAGTGGTGTCCTTAAACTCCATCGGGCGAAGGAAGTCCACATCGAGGTGGCGCACGAATGCGATGAAGTCAAGGCCCTTGGAATAGATATGCTCCTTCGCAAAGGCCAAGCGCGCTTCCTGGGCGAGCTCGATGTAGTTTGCGTTCATCATGTGGCCGTACATATCAAAGTCCGACCAGCGGGTTTGAATACGATACGTGTGCACACTTGGGGTTGCCATCATTCTCCTCAATAAAGGCTTCAGCTACTTAGCGGGTCAGCTTGCGGTGGGTCACGCGAGAAGGACGAGCTGCCTCTTCACCGAGGCGGTCGACCTTATTCTTCTCATAGTCGCCGAAGTTACCCTCAAACCAGAACCACTGGCCTTCTTCCACATTGCCCTCCCAGGCCAGGATGTGGGTACAGGTGCGGTCCAGGAACCAACGGTCGTGGGAAATGACCACGGCACAACCCGGGAACTTCTCCAGCGCGTTTTCCAGCGAGCCGAGGGTTTCCACATCCAAGTCGTTGGTCGGCTCGTCAAGGAGGATCAGGTTGCCGCCTTCCTTCAGGGTCAGAGCCAGGTTCAAGCGGTTGCGTTCACCACCGGAGAGCACCTTGGACGGCTTTTGCTGATCCGGGCCCTTGAAGCCGAAGGCGGACAGGTAGGCACGCGAAGGCATCTCGTTCTGGCCCACGTGGATGTAGTCTAGACCGCCGGAGACGACCTCCCACACGGTTGCCTCGGGGTCGATATTCTCACGGTTCTGGTCCACGTAGGACAGCTTGACGGTATCGCCCACCTCGACGGAACCGGAATCCGGCTGCTCCAGGCCAACGATGGTCTTAAACAGGGTGGTCTTACCCACGCCGTTCGGGCCGATAACGCCCACGATGCCGTTGCGCGGCAGGGTGAAGGAGAGGCCCTTAATCAAGGTGCGGCCATCAAAGCCCTTCTGCAAGTCCTTGACCTCCACGACCTTATTGCCCAGGCGCGGCGGGGTTGGAATCTGGATCTCTTCGAAGTCGAGCTTCTTGTACTTCTCGGCCTCTGCAGCCATTTCCTCGTAGCGTTCCAGACGAGCCTTGTTTTTGGCTTGGCGAGCCTTCGCACCGGAGCGTACCCACTCCAGCTCGTCCTTCAGACGCTTGCGCAGCTTCGCGTCCTTCTTGCCAGCAACTTCCAGGCGCTCCTGCTTCTTATCCAGGTAGGTGGAGTAGTTACCCTCATACGGGTAGAGCTTGCCGCGGTCAACCTCACAAATCCAGCCCGCGACGTGGTCCAAGAAGTAACGGTCGTGGGTCACGGCCAAGACAGCACCCGGGTAATCGGCCAAGTGCTTTTCCAACCACTGCACGGACTCGGCGTCCAGGTGGTTCGTAGGCTCGTCGAGCAGCAGCAGGTCCGGCTCGGTGAGCAGGAGCTTAGCCAGCGCTACACGACGGCGCTCGCCACCAGAAAGGTTGGTCACTGGGGCGTCGGAAGGCGGGCAGCGCAAAGCTTCCATGGCCTGCTCGATCTTGGAATCAACCTCCCAAGCATCGGCGGCGTCCAGCTCTTCTTGCAGCTTGCCCATCTCTTCCATGAGCTCATCGCTGTAGTTGGTGGCCATTTCCTCGGCGATCTGCTCGAAGCGCTGCTTCTTTTCAAAGATATCGCCCAAGCCCTCTTCGACGTTTCCGCGCACGGTCTTCTCGTCATTGAGTGGCGGCTCCTGCTGCAGGATGCCCACGGTGGCACCCGGATCCAGGAAAGCCTCGCCATTGGAAGGCTGGTCCAGGCCGGCCATAATCTTCAGAATGGAGGACTTACCGGCACCGTTAGGGCCGACCACACCAATCTTGGCACCTGGGTAGAACGCCATTGTTACATCGTCAAGGATGACTTTATCGCCAATTGCCTTGCGCACGTTTTTCATCGTGTAGATGAATTCGCCCACTTTTACCCCTTTGCAAAAATTTGGGAGACGTATTTATCTACACAAACACTACATCAGAACCACCGCCCAAGTGCCTCGGGTCAGGTACACCCGAGGCGATCAAGCCGGGGAGGAAACGCTTAAGCGTTTACTGGGGCGGATTCTGCCTCGGCAGCCTCCTCTTCCACTTCGACGTCGAAAGTATCTTCTTCCCCACCGCGTCCAGGTGCGGATCGTTCGGCTAGATAGCGGTCCGCTGCGGTATCGGCAGCGGTATCTCCCTGCCCCGCCTGCTGCGGCGGCAGGCTGTGGTCCACGTCCGGTTCGATGGCATTGTCCCCCAGTTCTGGGACCGCAATATTTTCCTGGTTGTACTGCGGAGCGAGCCGCTTCGTACCGATAACGTGGCGGTTCAGATCCAGGCCCACATACTGCGCCTTAATGAATGTGCGGAAGTGATCGGTGCCCTGGTCATCGCGCCATTGTTCTGTCACTAAGGAGCCCACGATGACCAGCGGCATGCCTTTAGCCAGGGATTTGCGCACATTGATGGCGAATTGATTCCACATTTCGACATCGATGTAGAGGTGGTCTACGTCGCGCCACTGCGGGGCCTTGGAGTTGTGTCCTTCCGGATCATTGGCGCCGGCATCGACCTGACGGTCCGGAATTCGGCGCGAGGAAGCTACGCGCAGTTTGGCCTTATAGGCCCCAGTTGAAGTCTTGGTCAGGATGGGATCGCGAGTAAGGCGACCGGTCAAGGTAATTGGGTATTGGGACATGGTGCTAGAAAATCCTTTGCTGGATAGTTGGATAGGCGAGTTCGGTTTTCCTCGCTCGCTTCCACATCCTGATACCGGCGCGCAAGCCACACCATGCCGGCGACCACTACCCTGTGAATAACTTGTTGTACCCGTCAGCAAAACTCGGGTTTGGGGGCGATTTTGGGCCGGTTATCCACAGGCTAGCGCCCGCGGAAGCTCGATTCATCGCCGTGGCCCATATCCTGCAGCATCGCGTTATAGCGTTCCAGTTCGGCATCATCGTCCGCATCCGCTTGCATATCGTGGCGGCGGGCGGTAGCACGATCATCGCTGAGCCAATCCAGGAAGAGCTTGCCAAAGACAATAACCAGCGGGAATTGACCAAAGCCCCACGCGATGCCGCCGCCCACGCGTTGATCTTGGAGCAGATCCTGATCCCAGGGCAGCTCCAAATACTGGTAGAAGTCTGCACCCAACACACTTTGCAGCTGCATCAGGTACACGCCGGCAAAGAGGTGGAATGGCATGGAAAGGAACAACACGGCCAATCGGAACGGGGTGGAGTGGCGCTTGGGAAGCGGATCCGGCCCGATGATTTCCCAGAAGTAGAAGCAGCCGGAGATGATGAACGTGAAGTTCATAATGAGGTGGCCGGCGTGCTCGGAGATAGCGAATTGATACAGGCCCGGGAACAAATACAGCACGTAGAGGAAAAATAGGTACTGCACGAGGTTGACAAACGGATTGGTAATAAACGCGACGATCTTGGACTGGGTGGCCGCCAGCGCATAGTCGTGCAGGCTGGGCTTTCCCTTCGGTCCCGCCTCAAAGGCCTCCATGAGCAGGGTCAATGGCGCACCCAGGACGAGCAGGAGCGGTATTGCCATCGACAAAATCATGTGCACCAACATGTGCATGGAATACATCGCCGGCATATACAGGCCTAGGCCGGTGGACATCACAAGGGTCAGGCCCAGCGCACCGCACATAAACCACGCAGTACGCCCCTTGCTCCAGGTCAGGCCACGCTTGTGTACGCGGTAGACGCAGTAACCATAGGCCGCAGCCAAAAGCAGGCCAATGGTGCCAAACATGATGTCAAAGCGGAACATGGTCCACACGTTGAGCACCGTGGGCTTTTCAAACAGCTCATATCCCATCAGAATCTGCATCGAGTTGAGGTTGGGATCCCGCGGCGCCGGGGGCACAGTGCGGCCCAGCGTGATGGCTACGCCAATAGTGGCGGCCATGACCGCTACTTCCACGATGGCAATACGAAGGAAAAGGCGCGGATTCTTGCCCAGCTGCGGGATGGTGAGCTCGCGGTGAGCAAGGCCGAAAATGCCCAGCAAAATCGTCAGCACGAACTTGGTAATCAGAATGATTCCGTACGCAGAATCCACCAGATCGGAGACATTCATGCGGATGAGCGTGTTAATCAAGCCCGAAACAGCAAGCACCACAATGGCCATAAAGGCGATGCCGGAGTAGCGCTTCACCGCAAAGGCGAGGTTGGGGCCAAGGCGCCGACCATGGGCGATAAGCGCCATAAGCCCGCCTACCCAAAGCATGACAAAGACCAAATGCCACAGGAGCGAATTGGTGCCGTAATCATGGTCGCCGCCCGCCGCGGAGTGGCCTTCCATGCCAATTGGTACGACCTGCATTATGGACAAGAAAAGCAGGACCGGCTGCATGGACCAGCCGCGGCCCACGAGACCGAGAATGCCCACTACGAGAGCGATGAGTACGGAGATTGCCCACACGATGGTGGTGGAAATTTCCGTCAGCGCCATTTTCATGATGGAAGGCTCGAATACCTGGGAAAAGGGCGCGCCGGTGAGGTCGGACATAATGAGTGGAATTTCCACGAGACCCACGGCCGCCACACCAAAGGAAGCCCACGTACCGGTGCGCGCGGCGATGTGGCCGTCGACGGACAAGGGGGCATCGATAAGCGTGGCATTGTCCCCGCGCGGTGCAATGAGGAACGACGAGGCCAAAAATGAGCCCACGGACAAAGCCATAAGCACCCACGCCATGCCACGAAAAAGTGGCAGGCCAAAGGTAGTTATGCGACCGGGATCCGGGATACCCAGGGCCGCCAGGGAATCGGCTAAAAGGAACAGCGAAATAAAACCGGCAATCAGGCCGGCAATAAGCATCGCTGCGATATAAATTCCCCAGGAAGGGCGGGGCTTCTTACCCGCCGCGTTCACACTGTTAACCTGCTCATTCGCCATAGTGCGCATTGTATAGCGCGACCTAGTTACTCACATAACACCCATTTTGTCTTTACATGTGCCATCATGGACCTTATGGACACCCGTCAACTTCTTTATTTTCGCGCCGTTGTAGACCATGGCTCCTTCACGCACGCTGCCGAATCCCTCGATATGACCCAGCCATCTCTGAGCCTTTCCATCCGGAAGCTAGAAAAGGAGCTAAACGCTCAGCTACTTTCACGCGGTCGCTCCGGTGTCTCCACCACTGAGGCTGGCGATTATGTCTACGAAACGGCCGTCAAGGTTGATGCGTTGTTGAGCGAAACCCAGCGCCATATCAGCGAAATCACCGGCGACAAGGCCAGCACCGTATCCCTCGCCTCCGGCGCCATTTTGAACTGGGAATTTACCCCTGCCGCCCTCGCTGAGCTCAAGCGGATTTACCCCACCGCCAATATCTCGCTGGATGACGCCGAGCCGGCTACCGCTATCAAGCACCTACTGGATGGCCAGGTGGACCTAGCGCTCTTGCCGACGTCCGATCCGAAGGCCTTCATTCGCCGCCACTCCCCCGAGCTCACCGTCCACCAGGTGGCCACGTTCGATTACTCCGTCGCCCTTCCCCAGCGCCTCGCCGAGTTGGAACCCCCCGTCTCCCTCGCTGACCTGAAGAAGGAAACATGGCTTGTCCCACCGCGCAGCCGCGAACTTCCTGAACTAGCCGAGTTCTATCAAGACCTATGGAATAGCCGCCCGGGCCTCAAGCCGGAAAAGACCCAGGAAGTCGCCAGCCTCAATAGCGCAATTCCCATGGTCTCCAGTGGCCTCGGCGTCAGCATCGTGCCCAATTGCGCACCCGCTGTGCAGCCACACGGCATCATCACCCGCCCGATTGCTGATGACCTACCCCGCTACTACGCCATCGTGGCCTACCGCACGGATCGCGAGCTGACCGCAGCCGCCCAAGAGTTGGTGGACATCCTGCGCTCGCCGCAGCGCACCCTGGCTTAGGTTTCGCCGCCCTCGTGGGCTACTATAAGTGCGTTGTAAGCCCCCATAGCTCAGTGGATTAGAGCAGTGGGTTTCTACCCCATGTGTCGCGGGTTCGAATCCTGCTGGGGGCACCGCGCGAAAGCCTTGAGGCGCCGAGTTTCTCGCCGCTTCAGGGCTTTTTGTTTACGCTAGGACTCACCATGCCCCCACTCCGGAAAGGCTTAACCATGTCACTTCCCGCTCCTTCCCGAACGTCCTACGCCCTCGTTACGGGCGCCAGCCAAGGCATTGGCAAGGCCATGGTGCAAGATTTCGCAGCCCTAGGCTATAACGTTATCCTTGTGGCCCGACGCCGCGAGCTCCTGGAGTCCATCGCCGCCGAGCTCGAACAGCGCCATAGTATCGAGGCCATTGCCCTGCCGGCGGATCTAGCGGTGGCTGACGACGTCGCCCGCGTGGCCGAGACCATCGCCACCCGCGAGGTGTCGATCCTGGTCAACTCCGCCGGCATCGCCAGCTTCGGCCCCTTCATGGACCAAGACTGGTCGTACGAGACGACACAGTTCGAGCTCAACGGAACTGCCGTCCACCACCTCACGCGAGCCGCCTTGGAACAGATGCTGCCTCGCCGCAGCGGCGCTATCTGTAATGTCGGCTCTGCCGCGGGCAATATCCCCATCCCTAATAACGCCACCTACGTTTTCACCAAGGCGGGCGTCAATGCGTTTACGGAGGCCCTGCACTACGAGCTGAAGGGCTCCGGCGTCTCGTGCACCCTGCTCGCCCCCGGCCCCGTGCGCGAGGCCACCATCGCAGAGGAAGACCAGTCGATCGTGGACAAGGTGGTCCCGGACTTTTTGTGGACCACCTACGAGTCGTGCTCCCAAGAAACCATCGAGGCCATGCGCCGCAATCAGCGCCGCGTGGTGCCCGGCCCGCTGTCTAAGGCGATGAATACCCTCAGCCAGGTGCTGCCCACCCCGGTGATTGCACCGCTGGTAGGCAGCTTCTACGCCAAGATGGGCTAGGCCCCGGCGCCTTCTAAGTCCTTGTCTTTGAGCACGCTGCCCTCGCCGCGTGCTCGTTTGCGCTCGACCCAGAAGTCCGCGTTCTTAATGCCCACAGCTTCTGGGTCGAACTGCGGATCCTTGCCGGCCTTCTTCTGCTTTTCGTAGTCCTTGAGTGCCTTGATGGCAGGAACCTGCAGGAAGAGGATGGCGATGATATTGAGCCATGCCGTCGTGCCGACACCGATATCGCCCAGCGCCCACGCCGCACCCGGAGTGGTGGTGGCGCCAACCACGACGGAAACAATAATCAGCGCGCGCAGCACCCAAATCAGGCCACGGCGGGCCGTGCGGGAGCGGACCCAGCGGTTGAAGTAGGTCAAGTTCACCTCGGACATGTAGTAGTACGCCAGGACCGTCGTAAAGGCGAAGAAGGCAATGGAGACGGCAATGAAGGTTGGGCCCCAACCGGCAAAGACGCTATCGAGGCCGGACTGCACGTAGCCGGGGCCGACCTCGACGCCACCAGGAAGCGAGCCGTTGTAGACCACTTCGCCGTCCTCGGAGCTGCCACGGAAGACGGTGTACATATCCGTAGAAATAATCATGAACGCGGTGGCCGAGCAGACAAAAAGCGTATCAACGTACACCGCGAAAGACTGCACGAAGCCCTGCTTAGCGGGGTGGGAAACCTCGGCGGCCGCAGCGGACTGCGGGCCGGTACCCTGGCCGGCCTCATTGGAGTAGATGCCGCGCTTAACACCCCACATGATGGCCGCGCCCAACATGCCGGAGAATCCGGCTTCCATATTGAATGCGGACTTGAAGATGAGCCCAAAGACCTCCGGAATCTGGGAGAAGTTCATGCACATGACCACCACGGAAATCACGATATAAATGAGCGCCATAAAGGGCACGACAATGGTGGCGAAGTTCGCAATACGCTTGACGCCACCAATAATGATGATGGCCAGGATGCCTGCGAGGACGACGGCCGCCCAGGTGGAGTTGATTCCCCACGCGGTATCGGCCGCAGCGGCCACCGCATTGGCCTGGATGGCAGGCAAGAAGTAGCTGGTAGCCAAGATCATGGCGACGGCAAACACGATGCCATAGACCACCATGAAAGGCGCGGCCTTAGTGTGCTTGTAGGCCTTTTCGATGTAGTACGCGGGCCCTCCGCGGTACTCACCGGTGTCCTGATCCTTTTCCTTGTAAATCTGAGCCAACGTACATTCGATGAACGAGGTGGACGAGCCCAAAAGCGCCACTGCCCACATCCAAAACACGGCGCCTGGCCCACCAAAGGCGATGGCTGTGGCCACGCCGGCGATATTGCCCACGCCCACGCGGCCGGAGAGCGAGACCATCAAGGATTGGAAGGAAGAAACGCCATCTGCGGACTTTTCTCCGTTAACTATCTGCTTGAGCATGTCCGGGATGCAGCGCACCTGCAGGCCGCGTGTCACCACGGTGAAATAAATACCCGCGCCGAGGCATAAAAACACCAAGACGGGGGACCAAATTGCGGTATTGAGGGCATCGAGAAAGTTTGCCATCTGGTCTCTCCTAAGTCTGTCGCGCCTCCCGAATGAAGAGCGATTAACCAGAGTATGCCCTAACTCACATATCCGAGTGAGGCAAATCACCGATTAATTTTATGCAGCACAGTGCCACACTTTCTAAAAGGTTGCGTTGTCCAGTAGCAATCGCCCCTCCAGGGCAGCCCGGTTCGTACCCCATACAGGGGTAAAAGCACGCGGGAGTAGAATGGGCCGCATGCCACATTCCGAGATAGCCGCAAAACACGACCGCCTCGTCTGGATCGATTTGGAGATGACGGGCCTCGATCCCGAGCGCCACGTCATTGTTGAGGTCGCTGCCGTCATCACCGATGGCAACCTCAACATCCTGGGCGAAGGCATCGACCTCGTCGTCCACGCCACCGAGGATGAGCTGGCACAGATGGATTCCTTTGTCACGCAGATGCACGCTAAGTCCGGGCTGGATAAGGAAATCCGCGAGTCCACCACCTCCATCGGAGAAGCCGAGGATGCCGTACTCGCGCTCATCAATGAGCATTGCGATCCCGAGCACCCCGCTCCCCTAGCCGGCAATTCCATCGCCACGGATCGCACCTTCATCCGCGCTTATATGCCGCGGCTCGACAGCGCCCTGCACTACCGCATGATCGACGTCTCCACCATCAAGGAGCTTGCTCGCCGATGGCACCCGCGCGCTTACTTCAACCAGCCCGATAAGGGCATGGCCCACCGCGCACTACAGGACATCATCGAATCCATCCGCGAGTTGGACTTCTACCGCCGCAGCGTCTTCCGCACCGACGAGGGCCCCACCTCTCCCGAGGCGGAGGAGATCAAGGCCGAAACCACCGCAGATTACCAGGCGTTTTTGTAATTTAGGCGGCGTGAGTTAACCTATATCTCGTTGCTTTCACGCAGCGATGGTGGCTGTAGTTCAGCTGGTAGAGCACCAGGTTGTGATCCTGGGTGTCGCGGGTTCGAGTCCCGTCAGCCACCCCAAGTGCCCGAGCCTTGCGCTCGGGCTTTTTCAGTTTTCTACCTGCAGGCTCGCCAGCAGCTCCTCCGAACGAGCCCGACCAGCAACATCTGGCATATCTCCGGTGACCACAAACTCACTAACGCCTAGCCGCTTGCCGACGCCCCTTAGTTCCTCCCTCACTTCCTCCACCGTTCCCCATACGTCATGGGCCAACGCCTCCTCTATGCGCCGGCGCTGCTGCCCCGTGGGGGCATCCATGTCCAGCTCGCCCGCTGGCCGCAAGGTCGCGAACTCGCCGGTCGATTGCGCTCGCACCTTCGCATAGGCTTCCGGCAACAAGAGATCACGGGCGGCCGCGGACGTCTCGGCAACGGCGATATTGAGCGAAGAGATAATGGGCGGGGCGTCGGCAAGCGCATGTTCGCGATACACTCGCGCAGCGGCCTCCTGCGTGGCTACAGGACCGCCCAGAATGACACCAAGCCCCAACTTTGCCGCCACCATTGCCGAGCGAAAGCCCGCCAAAACATAGAGCGGGGTGCCCCTATACTCAGGCCTGACCGTCACCGCCTCTTCGCCGCGCAGGTAGCGCAAGAGTGTGGCTAGCTCCGCCTCGAAGCGCTGTTTCACCTCGGCCGGCTCCCCCTGGCGCAGCGCCTTTCGCACCGGCGCGGTAAACCCGACGGAGGAGCCAATCCCTATATCAATGCGCCCGGGATACAGCGCCTCGAGGAAATTAATCTGCTCGGCCACCAGAAACGGCGGGTGATTGAGCAACATAATGCCGGCCGTCCCCACCCGAATGCGCTGCGTCTGGGCCGCAACGTGCGCCGCGAGCATCCCCGGCTGACCCGCTGGTATTCCCGGCACACCGTGATGTTCGGCCACTAGAAAGCGCTGAAACCCTAACTTCTCTACGTGCCGGGCGTGTTCGGCCACCTGATCCAGTGGGCCGGCTGCTCCGCGGTCCAAAACAGAAAAGCGCATGGCCACCACTGTAGCCATGCGCTTGTGCCTTGTGCGGACGTCAGGCGCTACTGATTAGCGTCCGCGTTACCTTTCGACCACTCATCCCAGGACATATTCCAGTCACCGAGACCGTCCAACGCATTAAGCGTCTCGCCGTAGGAGTTGAATACCCGCACCACGTCGCCACGCTTCATCGTCTCCTGGAACCACTGCGCAGCCTCCGGCGTCACATTGACGCAACCGTGGGACGTATTGGTATTTCCCTGTGCCCACACGGACCACGGAGCGGAGTGGACATAGATGCCGGAATAAGACATTTGGGTAGCCCAGTCCACAGTCGTGCGGTAGCCGCCAGCGTCATGGGCTAGGCCGAAGGTCTCCGAGTCCATGACTAGCTGCGGGTGCTCATCGCCGATAACGTAGCGGCCATTGGGCGTATCGTACTGATAATCGCGGCCAAGCGAGACCGGGATGGCACGCAAGAACTTCTTATTCTTAAAGACCTTCATCGTCTTGGTGACGTTATCAATAATGGCCACCGTGCGGTCACCGATGGTGAAATTCGTCTTGGCGTTTTCACCGCCATAGATTCCCCCACCTAGGTCCTTGCCATACTGGTCCACTTTTACTTCAACCTTAGTGCCCGGCTCCCAGTAATCCTTCGGACGCCAGCGCACCTCCTGGTTATTGACCCAGTGGAAAGCACCTTCCACCTTGGGGTTAGTGCTCACAGTAATGGTCTTTTCAGCCGCCTTCCGGTCCGTAATTGGCACACCGAAATTCACCCCAATAACCTGACCGACGCCGACTTCAGAATCCGGGATAGGGGAAAGCGAGACTTCGGCAACACCCGCTGCTTGCGGAGTGGAAAAACTGAGGTTCTTCTTGTTGCCATCTACATCGGAGGCCACGATGGAATAGGTGTGGTTATAGCCCAGGTCCTCCGCCGTAGACCACGTCTTGGCATCCTTGGAGAGCTTTTCTTTAACTTCCACGCCCATTTCATTGGTCATGGTGACGCTCTTGAGCTTGCCCGTGGTCTCCACGGTGACTGGCTTGGACGGATCTACATCCGTCGCCCCGTCCTTTACGGAGGCTACAAGGCCGCCTTTCTTTTTCTCGGACTCTTTGCCGCCGTCCCTGTCTCCATCCGCATGTGCGGCGGCGGTGGATTCTTGGTCGGCAGCCTGATTCTCGGCTGAGGAATCAGAGGAGCAGGAGGCGGCGGCTAGGGAAATGCACGCAACGCCTGCGGCCGCTACGAGACGGCGCGCGATAGGGAGGGAATTTTTCACTGAGTTGCCCTTAGACACGTAATTGCTGCTTTCAAAGACCAACATAGATTAGCGTCTCCCTTCGCCAATTACCAGAAGCCACTTCAGGCATTAACCAATTTGTTATACACCCTTCAAAAACCGCTTTGACCAGGCGATTTTACACTTTTAAAGAATGGCTGCTAGAGTATCTACTCGTTGCACAGAGAGCCACACGGCAGGAAGTCAACAATGCGCCATTAGCTCAATTGGCAGAGCAACTGACTCTTAATCAGTGGGTTCGGGGTTCGATTCCCTGATGGCGCACAATATAAATCTCGAGGCGTTGTTCTTAGAACGATACCTCGAGATTTTTCTTTTTACGAGCCAGTCCCTGTCACCGCGCTGCGCATGACTTATGTGCTCACAGCGCCAAGAAACCAGACGCCTGATGGCTCACCACTAAAACAGGGCCGGGTGATTACCCGGCCCTGTGCTATCTCACCCGCAACGGGGCAATGAGTGGAGCGCCGCCATGCTGGACGACGTCCGCCTCTACCCCATACACGCCCTCCACGAGCTCCCCCGTGAGAACGTCCGCAGGCCTACCTTGAGCGCGAATATGACCCTTTTTAAGCACCACCAGCTGGTCACACATGCGCGCGGCCAGGTTGATGTCATGGATGGCCACAAGTCCCAGGCTGCCATCGCGCTGCGCTTTGGCACGGACCTCATCCAAGACAAAGATCTGGTGATGGAGGTCGAGGGCGGAGGTAGGTTCGTCGAGAAGCATCAGGCCTGGGTTGCCCACCAACATCTGCGCCACCGCCACCAGCTGGCGCTGGCCGCCGGAAAGCTCGTTGAGGTAGCGCGAGGCAATCGCGTCCAGCCCCAGCGAGTGCAGCACCTCACCGGTGCGCGTAATCGGGTCCTCGCAGGCTTCACGGCGCGCAGAGATCAGCACGGCTTCAAACGCCCGCAGCGCGGCCGTGCTCGTGAGATCCTGCGGCACGTAGCCGATGAGCTGCCGGCGGCGCTTGCCGCGCGGGGCCGTGCCATCGACGCGGAAATCCACGTCTCCGTCGCAGCCGCGGTGCACGCCGGCCAGGGACTTAATGAGCGTGGTCTTGCCGGAGGCATTCGGCCCCAACAATCCCACCAGCTGCCCGCCGTGGAGTTTTTCCACATCCACGGACTCCAGCACGCAGTGTTTGCCATAGGCCGCACTCAGCCCGGAAATAGTCAGTTCTACGTCCACAGTGCCCTCCTTCGGGTCATAACGATGGCAATGAAGAATGGCACGCCCAGAAGCGAAGTAACGATACCAATGGGAATGGCCAGGCCCGGCTTAATCATCAGGCTCACCGCATGCGCTGCACACATCACGGCAGCACCCGCCGCCATGGAGGCCGGCAGGAAGTAACGCTGGTCCTCGCCTACCAGCATGCGGGCGATGTGCGGGCCCACCAAGCCAATGAAGCCGATGATGCCTGCGAAGGCCACGGTCGTCGCCGCGACCAGCGAGACCACGATAAGCACCACTACGCGCAGGCGCGAGGTATTGATGCCCATGGCGGTAGCGCGGGCGTCGCCAAGCCGCAAGGCCGTCAGGCGCCAGCCCAGCACCCACAGGATAGGCAGGGCGATAATGAGCACGGCCGCCAGCACGCCATTGGCCGCCCAGTTGGCGCGAGTCAGAGAACCCATGGACCAATAGACAATCTGCTGCAGCGCCTCGGCCGAAGACCGGTATTGGATAAGCGCCAGCATGGCTTGGAAGAAGAACACCAGGCCGATGCCCAGCAGCACCATAGTTTCCGCCTTAGCGCCGCGAATAACGGCCGCAATCACGATGATCGCAGTGGCTACCGCGGCCGAAAGCCACGCCACCAACGCGAGATTGAACTGCGGCTGCGCAATCAGCTGCCATTTGAGCACGATGGAGCTGGCGCCGCCAAACGCGGCGGCCGCCGAAATGCCCAGCGTGAAGGGCTCGGCTAGCGGGTTATTAAGGATGGTCTGCATCTCCGCGCCAGCCATAGACAGCGCCATGCCAATGAGCACGGCCATCACGGCCATAGGCAGGCGCAGCTGCCATAGCACCGTGCGCGTCTGGTCATCCAGCCCCGCGGGATTGACTATGCCCTTCATAACCTCGCCCGGGCTGATATCGATCGCACCCACGAAGTTGCTGATAATAAAAGCCACGGCTGCGATCAGGGTCAGGCCCGCAACAATGCCGATGCGTTGCCACGTTAACTTCTTGTGCTGCCGCGCCAGCGCGGCTACCTCTGCGCCCTCCATTAGTTGGTGCTAAAGAAGGTTCCCTCGCCGGAAACCGGCGAGTACTTTTCTTGCGCATCCATCCACTGCTTGGCGACGTCCACATCGGCATACGCCTCCGGGTCAATCCACTCCGCGATCTGCAGCAGCGCTAGGTAATTAAACGGCGAATTATAGAATTGGTGCCACATGCTGTGGAAGTGGTGTTCCTTGACCGCACGCAGCTTATCGAAGCCGGCTTGCTTCTCCGGAAGCTTCGCAATGCTGCCCTTGGCTTCCTTTTCATCAATGCCGTAACCCACTGCAGCGTATCCGACAGGGTGGCCTTCATCGTCCTTCATCTCAGACCAATCGCCACCGGTGGCAATAACCATGTCCGGGTCAGATTCCAAAACCTTCTCCGGGGTGATAGTGCCGGATTCGCCCGGGATGATTTCATCCGCAATATTCTCGCCGCCGGCCGCGTTGACCAGCTGGGAGATATTGGAATCGTTCCAGGAGCCGCAGCAATCGGACACACCGGCCGATCGCCAGACGAAGGCCCTTGGCTTGTCCTTTACCTGCTTCGCGCGGTCCTCAACCAGATCCACCGTCTTTTGCCAATCCGCGTTGAATTCCTCAGCGCGGTCCTCTTGGCCAAAGATCTCACCGAAGATGTCCATAGTCTTAGGCGTACTCTCCAGCGGGTCGCGGCGGAAGTCGGTGACCGCATACTTCAAGCCAGCCTGATCCATCTTGTCGGTCAGGCCAGCTTCGCGGGAGGCATCGTATTGATCCAGCGAGAGCACAATGAGGTCCGGGTCTAGGCTCACGAGTTTTTCTACGGTGACATCGCCCTTGGCAAAGCCGCCGATCTCTGGAACCTCGTTTACGGACGGCAGTTCCTTTTCCAGCGCCGCGTAGTAATCCGGCACGGTCTGTTTAAGATCCGTGCCAATGCCGACGACCTTGTCCAGCGGATTATCGGTATTAAGAACGCCGGTAGCAAAAAGCGATCGGCCCTCGCCCAAAATCACGCGATCGGGAGCCTTATCCAGTTCCACGTCACGGCCGATGATATCGGTGAAGGAGAACTCAGCATCGCCGCTGGAGCCGCCAGTTACTTCCTCGGCCGCACCGCAGCCGACCAGCGCCATTGCCGACGCCGCCACAACCGCCATCACTTTAAGGGGAGTATGAGCCATTTTCAGTCCTTGATCGTTGGATGCCCTCGCGGCTAACGCGAAGGGCCTTACATAGGACATCCTAACCTGACTAGGTAAGGTAACCCAAACCTAAACGGGTTCGCCGTTGATCGCGTAGTCTTCCGGCTCGCCCTTGGGCACCTCGGTTCCGTCCGACATGGTGCGATCTTCCAGCTCTCCATCCGGATCCACGATGGCGATATCGAAGCCAGACTCGCGGATTCGGCGTAGCCCCTCCTTCAGCATGCGCCGGCCCATGCGGTTCGTGCCCGTAATATGCGATAGCTCGAGCACCACCGTGCCCTCGCCAAAATCCGACTCCATCAACTCGTACAAGATGGTCTCGGCCGCGTTGAAGTTGATTAGGCCCTGCAGGTAGATCACGGTCAGCTCCGCATCCTGCTCCACCTTGCGCACTGGGTTCACGCCATAGCGCTCGTCTGTAGACATCAGGTGCAGACCCATGTCCTTCGACAGCAGCTTGAACGCATCCACCCCGCGCACTGAGTTGCCTTCCTTGTTCAGCCGCGGCGAGAATGTCGCCACGCCCAACTGGCCCGGCAGCGTGCCCAGCAGGCCACCCGAGACGCCCGACTTCGCCGGGATACCCACCTCGGCCATCCAACGGCCGGCGCCGTCATACATGCCGGCCGAGCTCATCACCGATAGCGTCAACCGGCACACGTCCGCGTCCAAAATTTTGTCGCCCGTCACCGGCTGCACGCCACCGTTCGCCAACGTTGCCGACATCACGGCCAAGTCCCGTACCGTCACCACAATCGAGCACTGCTCAACATACGTTGACACCGCATCGTGCGCCTCGTCCTGGATGATGTCGTAGTTGCGCAACATGTGCGCCAGCGAGAGGTTGCGTTCGCTGACATCGAGCTCGGAGGAGCGCATGGCGTCGTCGATAAGCAAATCGCGCCCCGCCAGCCGCGAGAAATAGGTGCGCAGACGCTCCACGCGCGCGGCAGGCTCCGAATCCACGCCATTAATCAGCTGCGTGACCGCAATCGCGCCCGCATTAATCATGGGGTTGACCGGCCGGTGATCATCGCGGTTGAGCGAAAGCTCGTTGAAAGCCTCGCCCGAAGGCTCCATACCCACAATCTCGCGCACCGCGGAAAGACCAAGCTCCTGGAGAGCCAGCGCATAAACAAAAGGCTTGGACAAGGATTGCAGGGTAAATTCCACCTCATCATCGCCCGCAGAGTAGACGTGGCCGGTGGTGGTGCACATCGCGGCGCCGAGATACTCGGGCTCTGCCTTGGCCAGCTCCGGAATATAATCCGCCACGGCACCGTCGCGATTATCGCGCACCTTGGTGAGGATTTCCTGCAAATAAAAAGGGATTGGTGTCTTCATCCCAACCCAGCCTACGAAAAAAGTCCCCGCGGTGTGCGGGGACTTCACAATTAGTGGCGCTCGGACAGCAGGCGCTGCAGCTCCTTCAGGTCGCTCTTGCGGCGGCGAGAGCGGAAGACCGAGAAAGCAATCAGTCCAACCACAGCGGCGCCGACGCCGCCCAAGGCCATCTGCACGTTGCGGTCCTGCAGCTTATCGGTAGCCGCGGTCTTAGCCTCGTTGGCAAAGTTCTGCGGCTTGCTGCGCTGTGCCAGCTCGTCCAGGGTGCCGGCCAGCTGGCGGCGGGTGCGCTCGATATCGCGCTGAATGTCTTCAATATTGCGTGCCACGAAGTTCTCCTCTTAACTTAGGTTCGCTCTTAACGGGGTCATTCTACCCCGCCGGCCCAAAAGCGTGCAGCCCGGGCGGTAAGTAAGGTGGAAACTATGACTGAAAACCGTTTGAACGTTGGAGATACCGCCCCTGCCTTTGCGCTTGCCGACGACGCCGGAAACACCGTTTCCCTCGCCGATTACGCAGGCCAGCGCGTACTGGTCTACTTCTACCCCCGCGCCAATACCCCAGGCTGCACCAAGGAAGCCTGCGATTTCCGCGATTCCCTGGAACAGCTCAACGATCTCAATATTGCCGTCGTAGGCATCTCGCCAGATAAGCCGGAGGCGCTGGCGAAGTTCCGCGCGGACCACGAGCTGAACTTCCCGCTGCTTTCGGATCCGGATAAGTCTGTCATGACCGCCTACGACGCGTTTGGCGAGAAGAAGAACTACGGCAAGGTCGTCCAGGGCGTAATCCGCTCCACCTTCTTGGTCGAGCCGGATGGCACCATCGGCCAAACGCACTACAACGTCAAGGCCACCGGCCACGTCGCCCGCGTGATGAAGGGGCTAAGCTAGCACGTGGGAGAGATTCTGCTACCGCGGCGTCGGCCAGCGCAGGCGCGCAGTCGCGAGCGCTTCGAGCGCATTCTGCAGGCCGCACGCGCCGTGCTTGTCGACGTCGGCTTTGAATCCTTCACCGTCGACGAGGTCGCCCACCGCGCCGGGGTGCCCATCGGCACGCTGTATCAGTACTTTGCCAATAAATACGTGCTCGTCTGCGAGCTCGACCGCCAAGACACGGCCGCCAGCCGGGCCGAAATCGAGCGCTTCTCCCGCCGCGCCCCGGACGTGCAATGGCCCGATGTGTTGGATGAAACCATCGATCACCTGGCGCGTATGTGGCGCGACGATCCCTCCCGGCGCGCCGTGTGGCATGCCGTGCAATCCACCCCCGCCACCCGCGCGACGGCCGCAGATACCGAGCGGCAGCTGCTTTTCCCCTTGTCAGAAATCCTCTCCCCACTCGCGCCGTCCATGAGCGATGACGAACGCATTGACCTGGCCGGCTTCCTTATCCACAGTGTGGTCTCGCAACTCAATTACGCAACTGCGGGCGACCCAGGCGACTTTGACGCCGTGGTCGTAGAGATTAAGCGCATGCTCGTTTCGTATCTCTTTGCCATTGCGGCCCACTGGGGCAGTTGACGCTTAAACAAGTTATCCACAGGCTGCGGACGTCTTCGCCTCGGCTCGCCCACCGGCTCTGCTTAAATTTGCAACCATGAACGCACTGCAGGCCTATGCCACCCATATTGCCTCGGCGATGGACATCCTCGCCGAGGCCCACGGCGCGTCTGAGCGCGCCCTTGTCGAGCTGGGCTTGCCGGATGTCGAGGCCCGCGACCTCCGCGCGCTGGCCGCAGTCTACTTCGGCCCGACCGGCTTCAGCCGCAAGCAACGCCACGCAGCCGCGGCTGCCCGACACCACGACCTCGTAACGCTCAAGCTGATTGAAAAGTACGTCTCCCGGGTGCGCACTAAGCGTGAGGCGTGGAACCTACGCGTGGAGCTGTGCCGCCTGCGTGGTCCGGCTTCTGACATCGCCCGCCGCGCCAAGCAGCGCCTGCGCGAACTTCGCCCGCGCCGCATGCCACCCCGCGAAGGCGTCCAGCTCCTTCGCCGGCCGAACGGCCCGTGGACTATGCGGATTACCGCGCCCTCGGCCTTCCTTGCTGAATTCGACGCCGCGCTCGACCCCGACCGCCCACTCGATTCCCTCCGCGACCTCCTTCGCGGCACCGGCGCACCTTCCGCGCGCACCACCACTAACGTCATCATCCCGCTCAACGCCCTAGACCAAATCCTGGACGGCGACGGCGACGAAGTCACGCTACGCCTTAGCAATGGCGCCACCATTACCGGCGCCGAGCTCGTTGAGCGCACCTTCACCGAGCACGGCCTAGCCACCCTTATCCACCCCGTCAAGGGCCCAGTCAACCTATATCGCACATCGCGCTACGCCACCGAGAAACAGCGACAGATGGCCGCCGCCGAAAATCCTACCTGCCCGTGGCCACCGTGCAACCATCCGGCGGACAAGGCCCAGATCCATCACCTCAAGGCGTGGAAACACGGTGGGTTGACCAACATGGAAAACCTGACCGTGTGCTGCCCTTACCACAACGGGGTCAACCAAGATGATCCAAATGCCCCACCGCTGCGCGGGCGCCTTGCCCGAGTCAATGGCAAGGTCCGCTGGGTTCGTTAGCGCTGCCTCTGCGAGGTAGCGCTACTTGGCGTGTCATCGACCACAAGGACGTCGTGGACAAGGTCGCGCGCGGCGCTTAACGCATCACGGTCGGAGTCAGGATGGTCGTCGGTGGCGAAGACCTGACACTCGTGATCGGGGATCACCTCCGCGCGGCGGGTTATGCCACGCTGCGCGGTATAGGCATCAAAGAGGTTATCGATGCTCAGGACTAGTCCTCGTTTTTCAGTTGCTCGCGCAGCTGCTGGAAGTACTCGCGTGCAGCCTGGGGCTGCGCGGTGGAGTGCTGGCCCTGCTGCGGGTGCGGCTCTGCCTGCTGGTTCTCGGAGCGTTGCTGCTCAGCGCGCTGGGAAGCGGCGATGGCTTCGCGCTTAGCGCGTTCGGCCTGACGCTTAGATTCGCGCTCGATTTCCTCGGCACGGGAAGGCTTCTTAGGCTGCGGGCGACGGCGTTGCGACGGCTCCTCGGCGGAGTCGAGGGCACGGTTGGCCATGAGCACGTCGCGCATGCCGCTGAAAAGATCGCCCATCCCCTGCGGGTTAGAGGGCATATAAAGAACGGACGCCTGGCCATTGTGGGAAACGTCGACCATAGCGTCGAGGTACTGGGAGACCAGCATGAGGGCTTCGGGGGATTCTTCCACGCCGGCGTCGCGAAGCATCTCGTACTGCTGGGCAATGCCCTCGACGATTTCCTTACGCTGGTCGGCAACGCCGCGACCCTGCAGCTTCTTCGCTTCGGCTGCGCCTTCGGCCTCCTTCACCACGCGGATCTTCTCAGCCTCCGCCTGGGCGACGGCCGCCTCGCGCTCGCGCTGCGCAGCGTTAATGGAGTTCATGGACTCGCGCACCCGGGAGTCAGGGCGGATATCGGTGACCAAGGTATTGACAAAATTCCAGCCATACTCGGCCATATTGTCGCGCAGGGAGGCCGCAACATTGCGGGCGATGGTGTCCTTGGAGGAGAAGGAATCATCTAGGTTCATATTCGCTACGGAGGAACGAACATTGTCCTGGACGTAGGCCACAATCTGCTGCTCGTGATTGGAGAGCATGTAGTACGCTTCACGCTCGCGGCCCTGGACTACCTCGTACTGCACGGCAACAGGGATTTGCACGAAGACATTATCCTTCGTCTTGGTCTCCACCATCACGTCCAGCTGCCGCACCTGCAGCGAAATCTTATCGCGCACGCGGTCTATCCACGGCATTTTAAAGTGCAGGCCAGCATGTGCCACCTTTTGGAATTTGCCCAAGCGCTCCAGAATGGCAGCTTCGCGAGTACGAACGATGAAATAACCATCGAAGAGCGTTCCCAAGATAATCAGCAGGATAAGGACTATTACTATGGTGGCAATCATTGAGTCTCCCTAAAAGTCGTGATGATCACTAATATTTTCGCATAGGAAATAGCGAAATGCTAGTGATCGTCGATAAGCGAAAAGAGCTTCCCCAAGATGGTCGCACCATCCTCGCGGATGC
Organism: Corynebacterium sp. c3Ub_189; assembly: GCF_039907195.1. Lineage (NCBI taxonomy): Bacteria > Bacillati > Actinomycetota > Actinomycetes > Mycobacteriales > Corynebacteriaceae > Corynebacterium > Corynebacterium sp. c3Ub_189. The sequence goes on from NZ_JASBOF010000002.1 coordinate 129,270, forward strand.
CGTTGTGCTGGAATTCATTGTTAATCCACGGCCGCAGATCTCCCAGGTGCGCGGCCGTAGCCAAGGACTCCTCGAGCGGGACGAAAATATCATCGACGTAGATGGCCGCGGCCGTAGACGGCACCTCGCCCAACGCGTAGGGCGGGGAGAATTCGTGGCGGGCGAGGTCATGGGCGGCGTCGGCAAACGCGTGCAAGGCCGGGTCCTCGTTGAACTGCCAGGGGAAAATGTGCTCGCCGGTCAGCCAGGTGCCCGCCTCTGCAAACTCCGGAAATTCCTCGCGCACGCGGTGCGCCGCCCAGTTCGTAGCGGCCTGGCCACCGGCGCCGCCATAAATCGACTCATGTATTGCGGCGTACAACGGAGCGTCCGCAAAGCTCACGCGCTGGCCGACGTCCGCCAGGAAATCACCCCGCAACCGCTTCTCCCCCGCCACGGTGCGGAAAGGCTCTTCCAGCAGATAGGCCAGCGAATCAAAGCCGGTGCCGCGGCCGAGCTCGATGCCGATGGTACGAAAGCGCAGCGCGGACAGGCGCTCGCCAGTTGGAAGCCGCTCATCTGAATTGTCCAGGTGGGAAATGATCTCCTCGATACGGCCCTGTGCCCACGGGAATTCGCGGTAGAAACGCTGCTGGCGGGCCTTAAGCTTGCTAAAGGTAGCGCGATAGAGCTCGTCCGCACCCTTCAACGTGGGGATGCCGCCGGTGAAGAAAGCATGCTCGACGCGCTCGGGCGCCTGGGATAGGTAGGCGGTGATGCAAAAGCCGCCAAAAGACTGCCCGAACAGCGACCACTTCTCGAGTCCGAGGTGCTCGCGCAGGCGCTCGGCATCGCGGACGATATTGTCCTGGCGCAGCAACGCCAGGTGCTTGGCTGTGCGCTCAGCCGCCGGGCTAAGCGCATCAATGCGGTGCGAGCGGCCGGTGCCGCGCTGATCCATGAGGATAACCCGGTAGCGCTCTAGCGCCTTGCCAATCAGCCCCGTAGGCGCCAATGGCCGAGGCGCCGGGAAACCGGGACCGCCCTGCAGGTAGAGCAATGCGGGCAGGTCCTCTCCGCCGGGCGGGATTATTTCGCGGGCGTAGAGCCCAAAAGTCTCGTGGGGATTGGAATAATCCCACGGGACTTCTAGGTGGTGCTCTTTAATTGTGTGGCCGAAGCGGCGATAGGAGGTCATGTCCTCCCAGGCTAGTAGACTTCCAAGCCCTTCGAGCGGAAGACGTCGCGGATTTTCTCCACATCCTCCGGCTTTGGTGGCTTCGTGTCAGCTAGCTGGTAGTTCATGCCCAAGCTATCCCACTTGTCCTTGCCCATATTGTGGAAAGGCAGGACCTCAACGCGCTCAACGTTGGATTTCCAACGCGCCACGATATTGGCCACATTTTCCACGTTCTCTGGCGAGTCCGTGAGGTCTGGCACCACCACGAAGCGGATCCACACCGGTTTGCCTATCTTGTTCAGCCTGTCGCCGAAGTCCAGCGTGGGCTGGAGTTCGCGCTGAGTGACCTTCCGATAGGTTTCCTCGTCACCCGACTTGACGTCGAGAAGCACGAGGTCGATATTATCCAGGTCCTCGTCACGCAAACGCGCACCGAGATAACCGGCAGTATCGATGGTGGTGTGGATGCCCGCATCGTGAACTTCCTTGAGCACGCGGCGCGTGAAAGAAAGTTGGAAGAGGGGTTCACCACCGGAGATGGTGAGACCGCCACCGGAAGCGTTGAAGATTGGCTTATAACGCTTAATGCGCTTGACCACATCCTCGACCCGCTCTAGCGTGCCGGTCTTCATCTCCCAGGTGTCTGGGTTATGGCAATACTGGCAGCGCAGTGGGCAGCCGGACATGAACATCGTCATGCGGGTACCCGGGCCATCGACGGCGGTCACGAGCTCCCAAGAGTGCACGAGGGCAATATCGCCGGTACGGCGCGCCTCCATGAGTTCGGGGCGGGTAATGTCATCGAATTGAACGTCGTTTCCCAGGCCCGCGGCCGCGCCGCGGACTCGCTCTCCCTCTTCAGGAGAGAGGGTAACGACACCAGTAACGCCATCAGCCATGATTAGGAACCCTGGTGGAAGGTGCGGGAGATAACGTCGAGCTGCTGCTCCTTGGTCAGCTTAACGAAGTTGACTGCGTAGCCAGAGACGCGAACGGTCAGGTTCGGGTACTTCTCTGGGTGCTCAACGGCATCTTCCAGGGTGGACTTGTCCAGCACGTTGATGTTTGCGTGGTACAGACCAGAGTTCATCTGGTGTGCATCGCGGTTTGCCTTCATTGCTGACATGCGGTCTTCGAAAGTTGGGGTTGCCATGATTTTCTCCTTTTCGGGATGGTTGAGGGTTGGTGGTTTTTACTTCTCCATGATGAAGCCGGCATCCAGAACGCCCACCAAGTTATTGATGCGCTCTTCTGGGGTGCGGCCCAATCCGGAAGGAGTAATGGTGTTGGTCAGCGAGATGCCGTCCAAGGCGTCCTTGTAATCCAGCTTGCCGACGGACAGCATGGAAGCAACCATGCCGTGGCTGTCAGCACCGTTTTCAGGGTTAGCGCCTGGGGAGAACGGCGTGCCGGCCTTGTGGCCCGACGGGAAGGCGCCTGTTGCCTTGCCGTAGACCACGTTCGAGGTAATGGTCAGCACGGACTGGGTTGGGATGGCATTGCGGTACATCGGGATGGCCTTAATTTTTTCCATCACAGTGTGGACAATGGTAGCGGCGATATCATCGGCGCGGTCATCATCGTTGCCGTAGAACGGGAACTCACCTTCGGTGATGTAGTCCGTAATCAGACCGGTCTCGTCGCGTACCGGGGTGACCTTGGCGTACTTGATAGCAGCCAGGGAGTCGGCAACGATGGACAGGCCGGCGATGCCGCAGCCCATGGAGCGGACGATATTGGAATCGTGCAGCGCCATCTCGACTGCCTCATAGGCGTACTTGTCGTGGGAGTAGTGGATGATGTTGAGGGCCTCAACGTAGGTGCCAACAACCCAGTCCAGCATCTCCTCGTACTTCTGCCAGACCTCATCGAAGTCCAGCGGGCCATCGCCCTTGATGGGCTCGTAGCCTTCGACAACCTGCTTGCCGGATACCTCATCGCGGCCACCGTTAATGGCGTAGAGCAGTGCCTTTGCGGCGTTCACACGAGCGCCGAAGAACTGCATCTGCTTGCCAACTTCCATCGGGGAAACGCAGCAAGCAATTGCGGCGTCGTCGCCCCACTGCTCACGAATCTGGCGGTCAGACTCGTACTGGATGGAGGAGGTCTCAATGGAGATGTGGGCGCAGAATTCCTTGTAGCCCTCTGGCAGCTTCGGATCCCAGAAAATGGTGATGTTTGGCTCAGGTGATGGGCCAAGGTTCACCAGGGTCTGCAGCAGACGGAAGGAGGTCTTGGTGACCATGTGGCGACCGTCATTGCCAAAGCCGGCGTCGGACCAGGTTGCCCAGTACGGGTCGCCGGAGAAAATCTGGTCGTAGTCGATGGTGCGCAGGAAGCGAACGATACGCAGCTTGAGAACCAGGGAGTCGATGATTTCCTGGGCGTCTTCCTCAGTGATGATGCCTGCGGCAAGGTCGCGCTCGAAGTAGCAATCGAAGAAGGCGGACAGGCGGCCGATGGACATTGCGGCGCCATCCTGGGACTTAATGGAAGCCAGGTAGCCGAAGTAGGTCCACTGCACTGCCTCGTGAGCGGTCTTAGCCGGCTGGGAGATGTCGAAGCCGTAGGACTCGGCCATCTTCTTGAGCTTCTTCAGGGCCTTAATCTGCTCAGAGTGCTCCTCGCGGTAGCGTGCCCAGTGCTCAGAGAAGCCAGCATCTGCGACAGAATCGCGGGAAGCCTGCTTTTCCTCGATCAGGTAATCCACACCATAAAGTGCAACACGACGGTAGTCGCCGATGATGCGGCCACGGCCGTAAGCATCCGGCAGGCCGGTGATGATGTGTGATGAACGAGCAGCGCGGATGCGCGGGGTGTAGATATCGAAGACCGCATCGTTGTGAGTCTTGCGGTAACGGGTGAAGATCTTCTCCACCTCAGGATCTACTTCCTTGCCCGCTTCGCCGATAGCCTGCTTGACCATGCGCCAGCCACCGAATGGCATCATGGCACGCTTCAGCGGGGTATCAGTCTGCAGGCCGACGATGACGTCGTCGTCCTCTGAGATGTAGCCGGCCGGGAAAGCGTCAATGTCTGACGGAGTGTGGGTGTCGACGTCGTAAACGCGCTTTTCGCGCTCGACGGACAGGTAGTTCTTTTCCAGGGTCTCCCAGACGCGCTTGGTCTTTTCGGTCGGGCCCGCCAGGAAGCTGGAGTCGCCGTCGTACGGCGTGTAGTTGCGCTGGATGAAGTCGCGGACGTTGATGCCCTCGGTCCACGGACCGGACTCAAAACCCTTCCAAGCTTCAAACTGTTGAGGCTGCGTTGCGGTAGTCATAATTCCCTTCTTTCGGGCGAATTTCTAGCAGGGGATAAATGCCGCTTTCTTCGAGCCACAGCACCAAGCCCCTCTGGCCTCAATTGTTGACCAATTCCCTGGTAATAACAAGTCTCGCAAACGTTTGAAAGCCAAGTAATAAACCGGTCGTGTTGTTTAGCTGGTTAGTGATTTCATGCAGAACGCACGTACGTCTTTTATCGGGGGTGAACTAGCCCCGAACGTGTCCCTCATCACCCTAAGATTTTGGTCCCTACCTGCACGAACCTCTACTGTTAATCCCGTTCAGCTTCGCTTCCGCACAAAGGAGGACTTCGTGGCTTCGCAGCCCAAGCATCCAGTAGATATCGTCCCACCCGCCCCCAAACTAGCTGCCTTGGGTTTACAGCATGTGCTGGCGTTTTATGCCGGCGCAGTCATCGTCCCGCTGCTTATTGCCGGCTCGCTCAATCTGGATGCGGAAACCACCATCCACCTCATTAATGCGGATCTGTTGACCTGTGGCATAGCGACGATCATTCAATCCCTGGGCGTCGGCAAGCGCATTGGCGTGCGCCTGCCCATCGTGCAGGGCGTGACTACAACGGCCGTCTCCCCGATTATTGCCATTGGCTTGGGCGCGACCGACGGCGCGGGCGGGGTGGCCTCGCTGCCAACCATTTATGGCGCCATTATTGTCGCCGGCCTTTTTACCTTCTTTGCGGCGCCGGTCTTTGGCAAGGTGCTGCGCTTCTTCCCGCCGGTGGTCACCGGCTCGGTTCTACTGGTCATGGGTACGTCGCTGCTTGGGGTGTCGGCCAATGACTTTGTCAATTACGCCGAGGGCGTGCCGGCCACCCGCGACTTGCTCTATGGCTTTGGCACGCTCGCAGTCATCATCTTGGTGCAGCGTTTTTCCTCCGGCTTCCTGGGTACCCTGGCCGTGCTCATCGGCCTAGTCTTAGGCACTGGCGTGGCGCTCGTGCTTGGCGACGCCTCCTTTGACGAGGTCTCCTCCGCCCCCGCCCTCGGCATTACTACCCCGTTCTACTTCGGTATGCCGAAGTTTGACCTGGTAGCGATTTTCTCGCTCATCATCGTCATGATCATCACCATGGTGGAGACCACCGGTGACGTCTTTGCCACCGGTGAGATTGTAAAAAAGCGCATCCGCCGCGATGATGTCGTGCGTGCCATTCGCGCCGATGGTCTGTCCACCCTGGTGGGCGGCGTGATGAACTCCTTCCCCTATACCTGCTTTGCCCAAAACGTTGGCCTGGTGCGCCTGACCAGCGTGAAGTCGCGCTGGGTGGCCGTTGCCGCCGCCGGGTTCATGATGGTGCTGGGCATTTTGCCTAAGGCCGGCGCGGTCGTGGCCTCCATCCCCTCCCCCGTTCTCGGCGGCGCCTCCCTGGCACTTTTTGCCAACGTGGCGTGGGTGGGCCTGCAGACCATCGCCAAGGCCGATCTTTCCGATGGCCGCAACTCCGTCATCGTCACCTCCGCGCTGGGCTTGGCCATGCTGGTGACCTTCAAACCGGATATCGCCACCGCCTTCCCGGAGTGGGCGCAAACCTTCGTCTCTTCTGGCATGTCCATCGGCGCCATTACCGCCATCGTGCTCAACCTTTTGTTCTTCCACACAGGGGGCAAGCAGGGAACGCAGGTGTCTCGGGCCGTCGGCAAGAGCGTGAGCTTGCAGCAGCTCAATGCCGCCTCCCGCGAGGAATTCGTCTCCGCGCTGCGCCCTCTGTTTAATAACGAGACTTGGCCGCTGGAGCTGGCGTGGGAGTCGCGGCCCTTCGGCGATGTTAATGAACTGCGCGCGGCCATTCAGGTGGCCGTGCTAACCGCGGATGATTCCCGCCGCGCCGCCCTCATCCACGATTACCCGGCCATGGATAAGCTGCTGCTTGCCGACGCCGACGAGGCCGCCACCATCTCCGCCGACCGCGGCTCCCTCGGTCTGACCGACCTGGATGACGTGCAGACCGAGCGCATCACCGAGCTTTCCGCCGCCTACCGCGAGCGCTTTGATATGCCGTTTGTGGCCTATTTGGATACCAATGACACCGTCGACCGCGTCATTGATGCCGGCGTGCGCCGCCTGGCCAACTCCCCGGAGCAGGAGTACCGCACCGCGCTGGGCGAAATCGTAGAAATTGCCAACGACCGCTTCGATATCCTGCTGGCCGATGCCAACCCAGTCCGCTCCTCGTGGGACCGCAAGTTCACCGAGGTGGACTAGTTAGCGAAAGGAAAAGTCCACTTCGGCCTCTGGGTCCACGCCGGAAATAATGCCGGTGTAGAACTGCTTGGCCTGGGATTGGAGGACATCGCGATTATCGGCGATGTCCTCTTTCTTTTTGTCCTCATTGAGGATTTTAGTGATGGTTTCCGCCTTATCGATATCCGGGGTAATCCAGCTCAGCGCGCCGTTGTCCTCCACCGCGGTTTCGAAATTCTCATCCGAGTGCCCGATGAAAATGAACTCCGGGATCTCCACGCGGAAGTGGTGCGGGGATTCTTCTTCCACTCGCACCTGGGAACCTTCGATGCCGAGCTTCGCGCGGTAGGAGTACTTGATGTACTGGGTGCGCTCGCTGCCCGGGACCTGCCAATTCCACAGCTTGCTGGTGGCGGATTCCTCCGATAGGCCCTCGATACCCAGCGAGACGAGCACCACCTGCTCTTCGCGCTCCACGGCCTTGATGACCTTGGTATTACTCGATTCGGTCTCCACCTCCACCGGTTCCCGTACCTGCCAAATGAACACCGCGGCGGCAGCCACGGTGGCAATGAGAATGACGGCGATAAGGGTGGAAAGCAGCTTTTTCATGATGACCATCTTAGGACGACTATGCGGGCGGTGATATGCGAAAGCGCCGCCGACTCTGCGAGCCGACGGCGCCGATTGTGCGCCCGGTGAGACTTGAACTCACACGTCATAAGACACTAGAACCTAAATCTAGCGCGTCTGCCAATTCCGCCACGGGCGCGGGGGACTTGCCATAGTGTACACGGCACGCCGTCAATCCAGAAACCAGGGGTGTTCTGTTTTCCGGCCGCTGGTGGGTAGGGTGGAACGCGTGAGCACTCAAGAGGAAAAGAAGAACAAGCGCATGCAGGTGCGGTGGTGGCACATCCTCCTCATCGCGTTTTTCGTCGTGCTCTTCCTATTCCTGGCCTATTGGCAATGGACGCGCTTCCGCTCCGGCTCGGGCACCTTCCAAAACTTGGGCTATGCCTTCCAGTGGCCACTGTTCGCCGTGTTCGTGGTCTACGCCTATCGCACCACGCTGCGCTATGAAAACGAGCGCCTCGCGGCCGAGGAAGAAGCCCGCGACATGGATAGCACCGTCACTGAGGCCCCGGCTGAATCCCCCGCTCAGCCGCAGGCGGAAACCAAAATCGATGATGATTTCCTGCCCCAGCGGCCGCAGATAGATGTGGAAACGTTTAACGCCATGAATACCCCGCGCCGCCGGCGCGGCGAGAATGAAGAAAGCTGATTATGACCAATAAAGTTCACCCCGCCCGCCAGGCCCGTATCCGCGGCCCCTTGAAGTTTTTCTCCATCGCGGCCACCGTGACCGGTGTCTTCCTGATTATCCTGGTCATCCGCATGGTCTGCCAATACCTCATCGGCATGGAGATCCCAGAGTGGGCCACCTATATCGCGATCGTGCACGGCATCGCGTACATGACCTACCTGCTGTCCATCCTCATCCTCGGCCCGCGCGCCCTGTGGCCGGTGGGCAAGCTCTTTACCACCGCCCTTGCCGGCGTGGTGCCCTTCCTGTCCTTCTGGATGGAGCACAAACGCCGCAAGGAGATTAAGGAGGAGTTCCAGCTTTAGGAACTGCGAACCAGCTCCGCGATGGCGGGGACCAGTTGACTTAGAGCGCGGCCGCGATGCGAGACCGCGTTCTTTTCTTCTGGGGACATCTCCGCAGCCGACCGGGACTCGCCTTCTGGCTGAAAGAGCGGGTCATAGCCAAAGCCGTTGTCCCCGCGCGGCTCGCGCAGGAAGCTGCCCTCCCAGCGGCCCTCGGCCACGTGCTCGGTGCCATCGGGAGTCACGAGCGCGCAGACGGAGACGAAAGCGGCGGCGCGGCGCTCATCGGGGACATCGGCCATCTGCGCCAAGACCAGGTCATTATTGGCCTGGTCATTGCCGTGCTGTCCGGACCAGCGGGCGGAAAGCACGCCGGGCATGCCGTTGAGCTCTTCGATGGCTAGGCCGGAATCATCCGCGACGGTAGCAAAGCCGGTCGCAGCCGCGCCGGCGCGGGCCTTGATGAGCGCGTTATCGGCAAAGGTGCGGCCATCTTCTACCGGCTCTGGGTAGGGTTCCACGGCGGAAAGCGGGCGCAGCTCGACGCCCTCGATACCGGCATCGGCCAGGATGCGCTCGAGCTCGGCGAGCTTCTTCGGATTATTGGACGCGACGAGAATTACCACCCCAGCGCCGCCTTCTGTGCGGCGATGAGCTCACGGCAGCCCTTCTGCGCTACGTCTAGCATCTCGTTGAGCTCCTCGCGGCCAAAGAGTCCGTGCTCACCGGTGCCCTGGATTTCTACGAAGTCGCCGGATTCTTGCATTACTACGTTGAGATCGACCTCGGCGCGGGAGTCTTCCTCATAGGGCAGGTCGAGGCAGATTTCGCCATCAATGATGCCAACCGAGACCGCAGCGATGGGATCGAGCAGCGGCTCGCCGGGGACAACGCCCTCGGCCTTGAGGTGTGCGATGGCGTCGGCAAGCGCAACATAGGCGCCGGTGATAGAGGCAGTGCGGGTGCCGCCATCGGCCTGGAGGACGTCACAGTCGAGCTGGATGGTGTTCTCGCCCAGCTCCTCCAGGTCCACCGCGGCGCGCAGGGAGCGGCCGACGAGGCGGGAAATCTCATGGGTGCGGCCCTTGACCTTGCCCTTCATGGATTCGCGCGGCATGCGGTCATGGGTCGCGGAAGGCAGCATGGCGTACTCGGCGGTAAGCCAGCCTTCGCCCGAATCGCGCTTGAAGCGCGGCACGCCATATTCCACGGATGCGGTGCACATGACGCGGGTATTGCCAAACTCCACCAGCACCGAGCCGGCCGGGTTGGTGGTGAAATTGCGGGTAATGCGGACGCTGCGCATCTGGTCCAGCGCGCGCCCATCGGCACGAGTAAATTCAGTCATGCCGTCCAGCGTATCTTAGAACTCCATCCCCGCGGCGCCGAGGACAATCTCGCCGTCGAATTCGGAGCGGGCTGCCTCCAAAGTAGCTTGCGCATCGCCCCACGGTTGAATGTGGATGAGCACCAGCTTGCTCACACCCGCCTCGCGCGCCGCCCTACCGGCTTCCGCGCCCGACATGTGCATGTCCGGCGCCTTACCCTCAGAGGTCTCGCCCCAGGCCGCCTCGCAGAGGAAGATATCGGCGCCACGGGCGGCTTCGACAAGCGCGGGCGTATACGAAGAGTCACCGGAATAGGTAATAGTCTGGCCCGTCTTCGTGTGCTCCACGCGCAAGGCATAGGCCTCTACCGGGTGGTTTACCGCGAAGGGGGTGATATAGACGTCATCTACCAGCTGGCGCTCGCCCGGCTCCCAGGCACTAAAGGCGAAGGTATCGGACATGTCATCGATGCCATCGACCTCATCGGAGGACAGGCGGCCCAGGTGCGTGGGCGTAGCCTTCGGCCCGAAGCACATATTGCGCGAAGCCGCCGGCGCCGTGGGATGGAAGCGGCGCCACACCATCAAGGAAGGAAAATCAAGGCAGTGATCGGCGTGGAGGTGGCTAAAGGCCACGTGCGCATCACAAGGATCCTGCTGCTGTTCCAGCTGCGCCAAGGTGCCAGGGCCCATGTCGAGGACGATGGACGGCGCATTATCGAAGGACAGCAAATAGCCGGAGGCGGGATTTTGGGCGGTGGGGACGCTACCGGAGCAGCCTAGGATGGTCAGCTTCATGGGCTCAATAGTTCCATGAAATCACCCCGCATGCGTATTCAACGTGCAAACGGGGGAGAAATTCCACTTCCTTATGCAATCTGGGGGCCGAGAAAGCGCCTGGCAAGGCGGGCAAAAGCCTCCGGATCTCCGGTGGATTCAAAAGTGTGGACCGGCTGATTCTCTGCGGGGGCCAACATATCCGTTTCCGTGAGGATCCGCATCACATCCTTGGTGGTCTCCTCCGAAGAGGTCACCAGCGAGACATTATCTCCCATCGCCAGCTGGATGATCCCAGTCAACAGCGGATAATGCGTACAGCCTAGAACCAGCGTGTCTACCCCTTGTTCCTGCAGCGGGGCCAGGTAGCCCTCGGCAACGCCGAGGATCTGGCGACCGGCGGTAATGCCGCGCTCGACAAAGGGAACAAAATCCGGGCAGGCGGTGGCAAAGGCCTGCACCTTGGGGTTGAGCGCGAAGAGATCCTGATAGGCACCGGATTTGACGGTGCCTTCAGTGCCGATGACGCCGATTTTTCCGTTGCGCGTGGTGGACATGGCGCGGCGCACCGCAGGCCGGATGACTTCCACGATGGGAATATCGTAGCGCTCGCGCGCATCGTGCAAGAAGGCGGCGGTGGCGGTATTGCAGGCAATGACCAACATCTTGCAGCCACGCTCCACCAGCCGATCGGCCACGTCTTGAGAAAAGGCGCGGACTTCAGAGATGGGCCGCGGGCCATAAGGGCTGTGAGCGGTATCGCCGGTATAAATGACGGATTCGTGCGGCAGCTGTTCCATCACCGCGCGGGCCACGGTGAGCCCGCCCACGCCGGAATCAAAAATGCCGATGGGAGAGGTTGCAGTTGGCATTAACGCTTCACTGCCTTAACTGGGTCGTCCGAGGTAATGGTCATGCCGGCAAGGATTCCGCCGATGGCGCCGAAGAGGTGGCCCTGCCAGCTCACGCCCTCGTAGACGGGCAACACGCCCCATACCAAGCCGGAGTAAGCGAAGCCGAGCACGATGCCCAAGATGGTCTGGAGGAGTGAGCGGTTAAAAATTCCGCGCACAATCAGATATGCCAGCCAGCCATAGACCAAGCTGGAGGCACCGATATGCGAGGTACCGGGACCGCCGATAAACCAGGTTCCGAGGCCAGCCACCAGCGTGGTAATCAGCGTGACCTCCCACCAGGCCTTGCGGCCGGAAAGACCGATGAGGAAGCAAAAGATGGCGCCGGGCACCGAGTTAGACATCAAGTGCTCAAAGTTCGCGTGGAGCAGTGGAGCGGAAAAAATCCCCCAAATTCCGTTGAAATCTAACGGGCGGATGCCGTAATTGGATAGCTGGCCGCCAAAGAGGAAGGCGTTGACAATATGGACTGCCCACTCCACGACAAGGAAGCCAAAGGCTATGGAAAAGCCGGTGGTGATGCGGCCGCTGCGGGTGTAATTCTTGGAATCGCCGCGATTGACCGGCCCCGAGGGCGCCGGCCGGTAGTTAGATATTCCGCCTGAAGTCATAATGCGCTTTATCTTAGTCCAGCAGATCGCGGTACGCGCTCAAGCCTAGGCCGGGATCGGCGGCGGTAACCGCGTTGGCGATAGCCTCCTCCACGGCATCGGCGGCCGCGGCGCATAGCTGGGTGATCTCCTGCGTGCTGAGTTCAGCTGGGCGCTGCGCGGTCGACAAGGCAAAGATGGTGTCGCCGTCTAGCGGTGAATGGGCAGGCCGCACCGCACGAGCGATGCCGTCGTGGGCAGTCATTGCCAGTCGTTGGGCTTGGGCGGTGGTTACGGGGGCGTCGGTAAGCACGGCGCCGATGGTGGTATTGAGCTTGGACTCCGCTGGGTGCGGCAAGGCGCGGTAGGCGGCAGCATTGACCGGAGTGCGACCCGGCGCGCCGTACAGCCGGCCGGACTGCGGATCGATGACCTCGCCTACGGGATTGGCGACCATCGCGGCGGAGACCTCATACTCACCCACTCGGCGCGAAGCGAGGCCAAACCCGCCGCGCAGCTTGCCAGCGGTAGCCCCCACGCCGGCTCCCACCGACCCCATGGATTCATCGTTGCCCGCAAGGGCAGCTCGCAGCGCGGCTGCGCCTTCTTTCGGCCCAGGGCGGGAAGGCCCGACCAAGAGGTCAAAGATGACGGCTCCGGGGACGATGGGCACGCGCGGGCCAGGCTTATCCTCGCCAAAGACAGGGAAGCCAATCCCCTCGTGCGCCAGCTCATTCATTACGCCGTCGGCAGCCGCCAAGCCAAAGGCGGAACCGCCCGCCAACACCACGGCGTGGACGCGCTCGACCGTATTATGCGGCTGCAAAAGGTCTGTTTCGCGGGTGCCAGGGCCGCCGCCGCGCACGTCGACGCTGCCGAGCGCGCCACCCGGCCCGCAGTAGAGCACCGTGACTCCAGTATCGGCACCGCTATAGTGCCCGATGCTCATGCCGTCTAGCATTAGTCCATCAGCACCTGCAGCAGCGAATCTTGGCAGAAAGCCAACCATTCCACGAGGCTGTCGCGGTCCAACATCAGGTTTTCATCGGAAACATCGCCTGCCGCAACATAGAGGCGCAAATCATTAAGGCCGGCAACAAAGGCTTGGGCCTCCTGCTCACTGATGGTGACCTCTACCCCGCCGGTGGGGCCAAGGGCCGAACCGATGACCTGAAGGTTTTCTAGCTTGGCGCGCGCAATGTCATTCTCGTGCAGCGAGCGCAGCAAAGAAGCATCGCCTTCGTATTCCTCATCGCCGGGCATCTCAAAGTCCGGAAAGAGACGGGCCAGAGAGGGATCGTCCGGGGCTTCGGTGTGGCCGGTAGGCATGTCCAGCATCTCTGCTAGCTCATCCTTAGGTGCGGACTGCGCGCGCCCGATGATCGCCTCGGAGACGGTAGCGGTGAGATCACCTAATACCTCGCGCTCCATTGGCTCAAAAACGGCCGTTATCTTCGGCGCGCGCATGAGGGACTTCTTTTTCTTCCACGGTTGCATATATTTAACCTGCCTGCTGCATCGTTGCCCACAGACCCGCGATCTGGAGCTTTTTCACGTCTGCCTCAATTTTGTCGCGCTCGCCGCTGGAGACGGCAGCCTTGCCCTCAGTATGGACCTGCATCATGAGTTCATTGGCTCGCTTCTTGTCATATCCCAAAACGGTTTGGAATACGTAAGACACGTAGCTCATTAGGTTGACTGGGTCATCCCACACGATGCACATCCACGGGAGGTTCTCACTCGTGGCCACATCTACGTCGAGTTCTTCATCCAATTCGGGCGTAGCCATAGGAGAGCTCATGCGGACTACGGGAAATTGCGCCTTCATGCTTTCTAGCCTAACCACTTTTGGGGATTTATTGTGGGCCAGCCCAATCTAGCTGCGGACAATCTAGGCCCAAAGAATCTAAACCTCTGAAAAACACCTAGTCAGTGGGTATTATCACTCCCGTGAATGACAAAGCTATTCCTAATGATCGCTCCACTGCTCTACTGACGGATAAATACGAGCTCACTATGCTCCAGGCCGCGCTGCGAGACGGCTCGGCAAACCGCCAGGTCACCTGCGAGGTATTCGGCCGCCGTCTGCCCAATGAGCGCCGCTACGGCGTGGTTGCCGGCACCGAGCGGGTCCTGCGTGCGGTGGAGGATTTTCGCTTTTCAGCCAATCAGCTAGCAGAGATGGACTTCCTGGATGACAAAACCAAGGAATACCTGCGTCACTACCGCTTTTCCGGGCAGATTGACGGCTACCGCGAGGGTGAGCTTTATTTCCCCAACTCCCCCATCCTGACGGTGCGCGGCACCTTTGGGGAGTGCTTGGTTTTGGAGACCGTCATCCTGTCCATCATGAACGCCGATTCCGCAGTGGCTTCGGCTGCTTCCCGCATGGTCACGGCTGCCGATGGCCGCCCGATTATCGAGATGGGCTCGCGCCGCACCCACGAGTATGCGGCGGTAACCGCCGCCCGCGCAGCCTACCTGGCTGGCTTCGAAGCCACCTCCAATTTGGAGGCTGGCTACCGCTACGGTATTCCGGTCTCCGGCACTGCCGCGCACTCTTGGACCTTGGCGCATACCAACCCGGATGGTACCCCGAATGAAGAGGCCGCCTTCCGCTCCCAGATCGACACGCTGGGTGTAGAGACCACCCTGCTGGTCGATACCTATGACATCACCAAGGGCGTAGAAACCGCAGTGAAAGTAGGTGGCCCGCAGCTAGGTGGGGTCCGCATAGATTCCGGTGACTTGGGCGCCGTCACCCGCCGCGTACGCAAGCAGCTGGATGATTTGGGCAACCACAATACCAATATCGTGGTCTCCTCTGACCTCGATGAGTTTGCCATCGCTGGCCTGCGCGGCGATCCTGTCGATGTCTACGGCGTCGGCACGTCCGTGGTCACCGGCTCCGGCGCGCCTACAGCCGGCATGGTCTACAAGGTAGTGGAGGTAGATGGCATCCCAGTGGCCAAGCGCTCTACTTCCAAGCAATCCGTCGGCGGTGCCAAGCGCGCGCTACGCACCTACCGTTCCTCCGGCGTCGCCGTGGAGGAAATCGTCTACCCCTTTGAGGCACCGGCGCCGGATACCGGCCAGCTCGAGACCCGCGAGATGACCATTCCGCTCATGCGCGATGGCCACATCGTCGACGGACTGCCGGATCTGCATGCCTCCCGCGAGTATCTGGATCAGGCCCGCAAGACTCTGCCATGGGAAGGCCTGGCGCTCTCG
The DNA here is from genome assembly GCF_039907195.1 of Corynebacterium sp. c3Ub_189. NCBI lineage: Bacteria > Bacillati > Actinomycetota > Actinomycetes > Mycobacteriales > Corynebacteriaceae > Corynebacterium > Corynebacterium sp. c3Ub_189. Next base: position 144,365 of record NZ_JASBOF010000002.1, read on the forward strand.
CGCGATGAGGCGGCCGTACCCACGCGGATGGTGGGCTTTAAAAAGTAGGCCGCTAGACTGTGTGGGGTGAGTGAGCACGCAGATGAGCCCCTAAACCTCGACACGGAAACGCTGCTGGGCAAGGCCGTTGACGCGCTGGGCGGCAGCCGGCGCGAAGGCCAGGTGCGCATGGCCACCGCCGTCTCGGCTGCGCTCGAAAAGGAGCGCCACCTGGCAGTGCAGGCCGGTACCGGTACCGGTAAATCCTTGGCCTACTTGGTCCCGGCTATCCGGCATGCGATGAACTCGGGGTCCACCGTCATCGTCTCTACCGCTACCCTAGCCTTGCAGCGCCAGCTGGTGGAGCGCGATCTGCCGCGGCTTACTGAGGCGCTCGCCCCTGTAATGGAGCGTACGCCCACCTTCGCCATCATGAAGGGACGCAATAACTACCTGTGCATGAATAAGATTGCGGCTACCCCGGATGATCCGGAAGCACTTATCGACGAATCCGAGATCTCCCACCGCGGCAAGGCCGTGCGCCGTATCCACGAGTGGGCGCAGGAAACTGACACTGGTGACCGCGATGATCTAGAGCCGGGCGTGCCGGACGTGGTGTGGCGGGCGGTATCGGTAACCTCCAACGAGTGCTTGGGCGCTTCGCGCTGCCCGCACGGGCCGGATTGCTTTGCGGAAGAGGCTCGCAGGGCGGCTGCCGACGTCGATATCGTGGTCACCAACCACGCCATGCTCGCCATCGACGCGGTTTCTGAGGCAAATATTTTGCCGGAGCACGACGTCGCTATTATCGATGAGGCCCACGAGCTCGACGGCCGCATCACCTCGGTGTCCACAGCGGAGATTACTACCCGCGCCATCAAGATGGCCGCGAACCGCGCGAAGTCGCTGGGCAATGCCGGCAGCCTCGCGGACTTGGCCGAAGAATTTGATGACCTGATGAAAATCCAAGAGCCAGGCCGCTGGACGGACTTAGATGAAACCGCACAGGGCCACTTGCGCGCGCTTGCCGACGAATTCCTGCGCGTTAAGTCCCTCATTTCTCGCGCACCAGAAGGCGAAGCCACCGACGATCCGGAGAAAAACGCCGAGCGCCAAAACTTGAGCAACCACTTCTCCGACCTCGCGCAAGCCGTAGCGCGCATGCTGGAGGTCTTCGCCACCGATGACCCGGCCAAGCAAGATGACGTCGTCTGGCTCGAGCGCGATCCCCGCAGCGACGCCGAGACCCTCGCCGTGGCGCCCCTATCCATCGCCCACATGCTGCGCGAGAACCTCTTTGGGGAGCAGACGGTGGTGCTGACCTCGGCCACCCTCGCCCTCGGCGGCCGCTTCGATGCCATGGCCGCGCAGTGGGGCATGCCGAGCGGCACCTACGACACCTTGGACGCGGGCACGCCTTTCGACCCAGCCAAATCCGGCATCCTGTACACCGCCAAACACCTACCCGCGCCGGGCCGCGATGGCCTGCCCAAAGAAACCATCGATGAGGTCTACGAGCTCATTATGGCCGCCGGCGGGCGCACGCTTGGTCTGTTCTCCTCCCGCCGCGCCGCGGAAGAGGCGGCCACCGCCCTCAAGCCGCGCATCCCCTTTGACCTCTTCGTGCAAGGCGAGGATTCCATCGGCGCACTGGTAGAAAAATTCTCCCAGAAGGAAAACTCCTGCCTCTTCGGCACACTTACCCTGTGGCAAGGCGTGGACGTGCCGGGGCCGGCCTGTTCGCTGGTCATCATCGACCGCATTCCGTTCCCCCGGCCGGACGATCCCCTGATGCAGGCGCGCGCCCAGGCAGCCGATGCTGCGGGCCGCTCCGGGTTCATGGAGGTTTCCGCCAACCACGCCGCCTTGCTCATGGCACAGGGCGCAGGCCGCCTGCTGCGCCACGTGACCGACCGCGGAGTGGTGGCCGTGCTCGATAACCGCTTGGAGTATAAGCGCTACGGCAGCTTCCTCAAGGCCTCCATGCCGCGCTTTTGGCAAACCACCGACCCGGATACGGTGCGCGGCGCGCTTAAGCGATTAGTCGCCGCAGGGCGCACACGGTAGCCGAGTCCGGCGCAATCTCTGTAAAGCCGGCGTCTACGATGATCACGGCGCCGTCCTGCGCACAGGCGGTGCGAAAATCTTTTCCGGACACCTCACGAACCGAAAGCTTAAAACCGGTGTCGGCCCAGGCACGGGCCTCTCCCACCGACATCGCCGCGGCGAGCATCATCGAACCGTGGCCCACCTGCGCTGCGGCCTTGCCCGCAGACATGTCGAGGCTGCGGTCGACGTAGATAACGGGGGCATCGCCAAGCGGGGCTCCCGGCTCATCATAAGCAAGGTCAGTGTGACCGATTTGCAGCTTGCCGATGAGCGGATCCACCTCCCCCACAGCCGAAGGCGCGAAGGCCCGGGCACGGTCCGCCACGGTCACGCCGGGCAGGCTCTGCACATCGCGCCAGGCCTTATTGCGGGCCCGGCGGGCGATCTTGCGGATGCGGTGGCCGTACCACTGGTCCAGGGCGTGGGCGAAGGCCCCGTCCTCCCCCGCGCGCTCGTCCAAGCACACGGCCACAACGGCGCTGGCGGCCGCCTCCAGCACCTCCGTGCGCGCCGGCGGCTCCTGCTTTGGCAGGTTAAGCGCAATCTGCATCGCTTGGATGGTGGAGGGCTCGTCAGGGTTTTCTGGGTCATCGCGCCACGAGCGCGAGTCACAAGCTTCTACCAAGCGCTGGTGGGCGATTTCAAACTTATCCACGCACAACCTCCTCGGCCGGGATTCCCAAAATCTGTAGTACTTCATCCAGCCGCCGGTGATTTACCGAGGTATCCGCCACTTCTTGCAGCGCCGGCTTAGCGTTAAAGGCGATGCCCAGTCCCGCGGCGATAATCATATCAATGTCATTGGCACCATCGCCCACGGCGACCGTCTGGCGCATGCCTACCCCGGAATCTGCGGCGAATTCCCGCAGGAATTCCTCCTTGGCCTTGCGATTAACCACCTTGCCGGTTACGCGGCCGGTGAGCTTGCCATCGGCGATTTCCAAGGTATTGGCGCGGACGTAATCTAATTGCATTTCTGCGGCTAGTCCCTCCAGGACTTGAATGAAGCCACCGGAGACCACAGCGGTGCGATAACCGATGCGGTTGAGCGTGGCAATAGTCTCGCGGGCGCCGGGGGTCAGCTGAATCTCGCGGGCTACCTCATCAATGATGGAAGCATCCAGGCCGGCCAAAACGGCCACGCGCTCACGCAGGGACTCCTCAAAGTCCAATTCGCCGCGCATAGCCCGGGCCGTGATTTCGGCAACCTCTTCCTCCTTGCCGGCGTGCGCGGCCAGCATCTCGATGACCTCGCCTTGAATGAGGGTGCTATCGCAGTCGAAGCAAACGAGACGCTTGGAACGCCGGCCCAGACCCGCCGGCTCGATGGCAATGTCGATGCCAATCTGCTGTGCGAGCTCTGCTAGCGCCTGGCGAACGGGTGCCGCGGAACCTTGGAGGGACAAGAAAAGCTCCAGCCCGGTCAGCGGAGAAGTGGAAAGCCCGCGGATGCGATCGATATTGGCATCGAAATTGGCCAATACGCGGGCGACCTCCTCTACGTGGTGGGCGGTTACTTCCGTTCCCATGAGGACCACCGCATGCGTGGAGCGAGCTCGCGCGCTAGATTCCTCCTCCCGCACGTCCACGGATACCTGCTGCCCGTAGATGCTCAAGGTATTGCGCAAACCTTGTTCAATCTGCTCGGCGCGCGTACGGGGAATGCGGGTATGGGCAGCGAGGGTGATGCGGCCGGAAAAGATGGCCTGTTCGACGTCGACAAGCGCGGCGCTATAAGACGCCAACACGCGGAAAAAGGCCGCCGAGACCCCGGGCTTGTCCGGCCCAGTGGTGGTAATGACGGCATAGGTATCAGCTTGGGTACTCACGCCGCCCATTATCGCACGTAGGGCAAATAAGATACGCCAAAGCCGCCTCCCACGGCCTTTGGCGGGCTGGGAGGCGGCTTAAGTCAGGAGTGCTTTAGCGAGTTATATCGCTTTAGTGGCTACCCACGTGTGCTTCTTCGCGCATGCGCTGAACCATGTGTGGGTAGTGCAGCTCGAAGGCCGGACGCTCGGAGCGGATACGCGGCAGCGACACGAAGTTGTGACGCGGCGGCGGGCAGGAGGTTGCCCACTCGAGGGAGTTGCCGTAGCCCCATGGGTCATCCACGGTGACGATCTCGCCGTAGCGCCAGGACTTGAATACGTTCCACACCAGCGGGATAACGGAAGCGCCGAGAACGAAGGAGAAGATGGTGGAAATCTGGTTGAAGACCGTGAAGCCATCGGACTCCAGGTAGTCAGCGTAGCGACGCGGCATACCCATGTTGCCGACCCAGTGCTGAACCAGGAAGGTGCCGTGGAAGCCGATGAAGGTCAACCAGAAGTGAATCTTGCCCAGACGCTCGTCCAGCATGCGGCCGGTCATCTTCGGGAACCAGAAGTACAGGCCGGCGAAGGCGGAGAATACAACCGTACCGAACAGGGTGTAGTGGAAGTGTGCAATCAGGAAGTAGGACTCAGCCAGTTGGAAGTCCAGGGCCGGGGATGCCAGCATAACGCCGGTCATGCCGCCGAACAGGAAGGTAGTCATGAAGCCCATGGCGAAGATCATCGGGGTATCCCAGGTGATATGGCCCTTCCACATGGTGCCCACCCAGTTGAAGAACTTAACGCCGGTTGGAACCGCAATCAGGAACGTCATGAAGGAGAAGAACGGCAGCAGGATAGCGCCGGTGACGAACATGTGGTGTGCCCACACAGCCATGGACAGGGAGCCGATGGCCAGCAGTGCGAAGACCAGGCCGATGTAGCCGAAGACCGGCTTGCGGGAGAAGACCGGAACGACCTCAGAGATAACGCCGAAGAATGGCAGTGCCAAGACGTAGACCTCAGGGTGGCCGAAGAACCAGAACAGGTGCTGCCACAGGATGGCGCCACCATTAGCGGAATCGTAGATGTGGCCGCCCAGCTTGCGGTCATACAGAACGCCCAGTGCCGCAGCGGTCAGCAGTGGGAAAATCATGAGCACGATGGCGGATGCGGTAAACACAGCCCAGCTGAAGACCGGCAGACGGAACATGGTCATGCCCGGTGCGCGCAGGGTCAGGATGGTCGTAATCATGTTGATAGCGGAGGCAATGGTACCGACACCGGTAGCGCCCACGCCGACAATCCACATATCCGCGCCGATGCCCGGGGTGTGGACACCATCAGCCAGCGGCATGTACATGGTCCAGCCGAAGTCAGCCGCACCACCTGGGGTAACGAAGCCCAACAGCATGACGATGCCGCCCAGCAGGGTAACCCAGAAGCCGAAGGCATTCAGACGCGGGAAGGCCACGTCCGGCGCACCAATCTGCAGCGGCAGGATGTAGTTACCAAAGCCCCACACGACTGGGGTCGCAAACAGCAGCAGCATCACGGTGCCGTGCATGGTGAACAGCTGGTTGAACTGCTCATTGGACAAGAACTGGAGACCCGGGGTGAACAGCTCCGCGCGGATCAACAGTGCCATAAAGCCACCGAGGAAGAAGAAGCTGAAGGACATGATCAAGTACATGATGCCCAGCTGCTTGTGGTCGGTGGTGGTTAGAAATACCCAAGCCTTTGAACCGGTCTTCGCGTTACCGGTTGGCTCTGGACGTGTGGGGGCGACGTAATCGTCGACCCGTGGCGCCACAGCGGTCATAAAATCCTCCTGAATAACAAAGTGTCTGTGGACAGACTCCACCTACACCTAGGTTTACTCGCCTTATATTAGGCCATTTTCCCCTGTTCTTTCCAGCTTCCCCCAATACTCGGATGCGAAGACACGCCTCACCATTGACCACATCTGCCACATTGCCCCTGCACGTGGCGCGGCCACTATTTCCACCTACGGTTTTCGCCAGAAATACACCGTGCTATATGTCACAGCCGCGCCGAATTGTGCGGCCCCAAAACGCAAAAACACACCCCCGCTCGTTATCAACCTTTCGGTTGAGTTCGAGCAGAAGGTGTGCTGCAAGACCACGCTGATCAGCGGGAATGCTTAGAAATCCCAGTCATCATCCGTGGTGTCCTCAGCCTTGCCGATGACATAGGACGAACCCGAACCAGAGAAGAAGTCATGGTTCTCATCGGCATTTGGCGACAACGAGGACAAGATAGCCGGGGAAACGCGGGTCTCATCGGCTGGGAAGAGCCCCTCAAAGCCCAAGTTATTCAGTGCCTTATTGGCGTTGTACCGCAGGAAGCGCTTAACGTCCTCGGTCCAGCCCAGGTCATCGTAGAGATCCTCGGTGTAGTCGATCTCATTGTCATAGAGGTCATAGACCAAGTCGAAGGTGTATTCCTTCAGCTCTGCCTGGTGCTCTTCATCCAGCTGCTTATACGCCTGCTGGAACTTATAACCAATGTAGTAACCATGCACAGCCTCATCGCGGATGATCAGGCGGATGATATCGGCGGTGTTGGTGAGCTTCGCACGGGAGGAGAAGTACATCGGCAGGTAGAAGCCGGAGTAGAACAGGAAGGACTCCAGCAGCGTGGACGCCACCTTCTTCTTCAGCGGATCATCGCCCTTGTAGTAGGACAAGATGATCTTGGCCTTCTTCTGCAGGTTCTCGTTTTCTTCGGACCAGCGGAAGGCATCGTTGATCATCGGCGTGGACGCCAGGGTCATAAAGATATTGGAATAGGACTTGGCGTGCACGGACTCCATGAAGGCGATATTGGTGTAGACCGCTTCCTCATGCAGAGTCTGGGAATCCGGAAGGAGGGAAATCGCACCCACGGTGCCCTGGATGGTATCCAGCAGCGTCAGGCCGGTAAAGACCCGCATGGTGGTTTCCTTTTCCTTCTCCGTCAGCGTCTTCCAGCTAGGCAGGTCATTGGAGACGGGGACCTTTTCCGGCAGCCAGAAATTACCGGTGAGGCGATCCCATACCTCGAGGTCCTTTTCATCCGGGATGCTATTCCAGTTAATGGCCTTAACTGGCTTTTCATGACTAGAAACGTAGTCATCATACTCGTGCGACACGCGGCGTCACTCCAATACTCAAAACGGACACTTTTAGCTCCCCAGCATACCCAATTCGCCCGCCCTCTAAATCATTGTGGTGGATGCCTCATGCCTATACTGATCCCAGCTATTCCGAGTGCCTGCACAGAGAGGATTCCCCCACCATGAGCGCTACCCCTCCCCTACTCGGTTCCGTGGTGGATCAACTCGGCGCGGATATAGTACGCGGAGACCTCGCGGAGGGCGAGCGGTTCCGGCTGGGGGACGTCGAAAAGCGCTTTGGCATCTCCCGCACCGTGGCCCGCGAGGCCATGCGTGCCTTGGAGCATCTCGGCATGGTGAGCTCTGGGCGCCGCGTGGGCCTCACGGTGCTACCGATGGAGAAGTGGGCGGTATATGACCCAGCGATCATTGCCTGGCGCTTAGACAACGATAAAACGTGCGGGCAGCAAGTGGCCCGGCTCAACGAGCTAAGGCTTGGCATCGAACCGGTGGCCGCGCGTCTGGCTGCCGGCAACGCCACCGCCCAGCAGCGGGCGGAATTGCTGCGCCTCGCCGCGCGATTGGCCGAGCTGGAATCCACCCCGTCTCCGCGCGTAGGCGAAGAATTGGAAACCGATCTGCGCTTCCACACCCTCATCCTGCGGGCCTCCGGCAATGAAATGCTCGCCGCGCTCGCCCCCTCCCTAGTGGCGATGCTCAAGGGCAAGTCCGTCTTCGGCTCCCGCAAACGCGACCCCATCAGCGGCACCACACAGCTGCACATGGAACTGGCCCGCGCCATTGATGCCGGGCTTGCCGACGCCGCCGAAGAAACCTCCCGCACCATTCTCGACCGCACTAGGGCCGAAAACGGCTAAACGCCTCGATGCACGTCCTTCCCCGCGACGTGCAGCGAGGCGCCCTACCTGCGGTTTAGAGCATGCAGGATACGCAGCCCTCGACCTCGGTACCTTCCAGCGCCATCTGGCGCAGGCGGATGTAGTACAAGGTCTTAATGCCCTTGCGCCACGCATAAATCTGCGCGCGGTTGACCTCACGAGTGGTCGCGGTGTCCTTGAAGAAGAGCGTGAGCGATAGGCCCTGGTCCACATACTTGGTGGCTACGGCATAAGTATCGACGATTTTCTCGTAGCCGATTTCATAGGAGTCCTTGAAGTACTCCAGGTTGTCATTATCCATGTGCGGCGCCGGGTAGTAGACGCGGCCGATCTTGCCTTCCTTGCGGATCTCAATCTTGGAGGCAATCGGGTGGATGGACGAGGTGGAGTTATTGATATAGGAAATCGAGCCCGTCGGCGGCACCGCCTGCAGGTTGCGGTTGTATAGGCCGTACTTGGCCACGTCCTGCTTCAAATCCTCCCAGTCCTGGGCGGACGGGGTGTGGATCGAAGAGGCGTCGAAAAGCTCCTGCACCTTCTTGGTCTTCGGCTTGAACTCTTCCGGATCGTAGCGGTCAAAGAATTCGCCGGAGGCATACTCGGACTGCGGGAACTCCGTGAAGTACTCGCCGCGCTCGCGGGCGATCTTATTGGAGGCGCGCAGCGCCGCATACAGCACGGCCGCAAAGTAGGCGTTGGTGAAGTCCAGGCCCTCTTCCGAGCCGTACTCGATATGCTCGCGGCCCAAGTAACCGTGCAGATTCATCTGGCCCAGGCCAATGGCGTGGGACTCGTCATTACCACGGCGCACGGACGGCACGGAATCGATGGAGGTCTTATCCGCCACGGCGGTCAGGCCACGAATGGCGGTTTCCACCGTATTGGCGAAGTCCGGCGAATCCATGGTCATTGCGATATTCAGGGAACCCAAGTTGCAGGAAATATCGCTGCCCAGCTCCTCGTAGGTCAGGTCCGCGTTGAATTCGGATGCGGAGTTGACCTGCAGGATTTCCGAGCACAGGTTGGACATGTTGATCCACGAGGTCTTCACCGGGTTCGCGCGGTTTACGGTGTCCTCGAACATGATGTACGGGTAACCGGACTCGAACTGCAGCTCGGCCACGGTCTGGAAGAAGTGGCGGGCGTTGATCTTCTTCTTGCGGATGCGTGGGTCTTCCACCATCTCTTCGTAGTGCTCGGTGACGGAGATGTCACCGAAGGCCTTGCCATAGACGCGCTCGACGTCATACGGCGAGAAGAGGTACATATCATCATTGCGCTTAGCCAGCTCAAAGGTGATATCCGGCACGACGATGCCCAGCGAGAGGGTCTTAATGCGGATCTTTTCATCCGCGTTCTCGCGCTTGGTATCCAGGAAGTTCATGATGTCCGGGTGGTGCGCGTTGAGGTAGACCGCGCCGGCACCCTGGCGGGCACCGAGCTGATTGGCGTAGGAGAAGGAATCCTCCAGCAGCTTCATCACGGGGATGACGCCGGAAGACTGGTTCTCAATGTGCTTAATTGGTGCACCGGACTCGCGGATATTAGACAGCAGGAGGGCCACGCCGCCGCCGCGCTTGGAAAGCTGCAGCGCGGAGTTGATGGAGCGGCCGATGGACTCCATGTTGTCCTCGATGCGCAGCAGGAAGCAGGAGACGAGCTCGCCGCGCTGGGCCTTGCCGGCGTTGAGGAAGGTCGGGGTAGCCGGCTGGAAGCGGCCGGTCATGATCTCGTCTACGAGGTGCTCGGCCAAGCCTGCGTCGCCGTCCGCCAAGAACAGGGCCGTCATGGACACGCGGTCCTCAAAGCGCTCGAGGTAGCGGCGGCCATCAAAGGTCTTCAGCGTGTAGCTGGTGTAGTACTTATACGCACCCAGGAAGGACTTGAAGCGGAACTTATAGGAATAAGCGCGCTTGAATAGCTCCTTAATAAAGGAGAAATCATACTGCTCAATGACCTGCGGGTCGTAGTACTTGTTATTAATCAGGTAATCGATCTTTTCTTCCAGATCATGGAAGTAGACCGTGTTTTGATTAACGTGCTGCAGGAAGAATTGGTTAGCGGCCTCGCGGTCCTTTTCAAACTGAATCTTGCCATTAGCATCGTAGAGATTCAGCATCGCGTTCAGAGCGTGGTAATCCAATTGCTCTTCTGGCTTTACTGGCTCGGCGACGGTCTTCCCCAATTGCGTACTCACAGCTGACAAGGCCTTTCTTAAAAATCAGGATCTTTATTTAAGTCGTGGTAGGCGCTAGGCCGCGGCCTCGAGCCCAAGCTCGGCGGCGTTAGCCAATAAGCCTTCACGACAAATTTTTATATCGTCTTCGTTTCCCAGCAACTCGAAACGATACACATAGGGCACTTTACATTTGGCGCTGATGACGTCACCAGCCTTGCCAAAGTCGGCACCAAAATTGCTATTGCCACCCGCGATTACCGCGCGAATGAGGCTGCGGTTGTGCTCATCTTTGAGGAACTTAATAACCTGCTTTGGCACGGGCCGGGAGTTTTGGTGGCTGATGGAAGCGCCCCCGCCATAGGTGGGGCACACCAAGACATAAGGTTCGTTGACCTTGAGGAGCTCCTCCGTGCGGCGCAGCGGAATGCGCGCGCTGGGAAAGCCCAGTTTCTGCACGAACCGGTGCGTATTTTCCGTCGCGGAGGAAAAATACACGACCAACATGGCTACTGGCCTCCCCTACCTCTTAGGCGGATGCCGCTACGGAAGCCAAGCCCTTGATACGGTCAGGGCGGAAACCGGACCAGTGCTCGCCATTAGCCTCAACTACCGGGGCCTGAACGTAGCCCAGTGCCATGACGTAGTCACGGGCTTCATCATCAACAGAAATATCGACCAAGTTGTAATCGAGACCGGCGCGGTCGAGGGCCTTCTTGGTGGCATTGCACTGGACGCATGCTGGCTTGGTGTAAACGGTGATAGACATATAGATCCTTAAAGCTCCTGCATTGAAAAATTCGTCAGAGCGGGGCGCGTTTTCCCGCCTATGCGGGCGCTTCCTGCGCCGCTCTGAGCAACATCAACGACACTATACTTTGGGGGAAATGCCCGCAACTAACACAATATGTAGTAGTTACAGCCGTGGTATTCCCAGGATGGCACACCCCCAGGCCCCACATGTTGTCCACACCTACGGACAGCCATGAAACTACACCAATGGAATTCCTGCAGGTTTACCTGGAGTTCACCATTTTATGTGTCAAAGTTCACATTTTAGGGCTGGCATGTCACCTTAAGAGCCGACTGTCGAAGGCTCACCAGAGGCACAGGTCGCCGGGTCCGGCCCCTCCCCCGGGGCACGCTTTAGCCCAAAAATGACCTGACTCAACACCGTCCGGTCGGTCGGCAGCTTGTCGTGACGAGGGGCCACGCCGCAGACTTCGCCAAGGTCGAGGTTGACCACATCGGCGCCGTCAACGGCCGCCAGCTGCGAGGAACTATTCGGAGTTACCGTCATATCCGCCGGCGAGTAGATGGAGGTGTAGAGCACACCTGGCGCGGTGTCCGGCAAGGCGTTCAGCCGTTGCATAAACTCCGACCCCACTACCTGTTGGGTGCCGGCCGTGCTAGCCAAGAAGGCGGCGAGGCGGGGCGCGAAGGCAATGATTTTAGAGAGCGCCTCCCCCTGCCCATTGAGCGTGGTGCCGTGGAAGTTACCACCCAGCGCCACTGCATGGGACACATGGTCCGCCCCATCGTGCATCTGTGTATAGGTCTTGATGTGCATACCACCCTGGGAATGGCCCACCAAGTTCACTTTCTCCGCGCCAGTGACCTCGCGTACATAGTCCACCTGGTCTGCAATTTCCGCAGCAGAATCATCCAAGTCAGCAATTGCCTTGACGCTCGGAATCATATTCTGCAAGGTGACATCATCGGCGCCGTAGTCAAAGGCCCACACGCACGCCCCCTGATCTTGCAGGAGATGAACCAAGTTTCCCCACACGGAAGCATTATTCGAGGTTCCATGCAGCAACACAACGGGCTCAGTGATGTCCCCTGAAGGCACACAGGACGGGTCATTGATACCAAGGGACTCCGGCGCAGAGGATTCCCACTGTGGCTCTGCAGCATGCGCCACTGGGGCAGACAATCCGAGTGCGGCGGCAGTGAGCGCGGCAACGATTCGCTGGGACATTATTCTTCTTTCTCACGGCATGGATAGACAAAATAATTATATTCATACATTTGTCTTTATGTTCACTTGGATTTAAAAGAATTTATCCTTTGTGCCGGAGCTCACGCATGAAAAAATCCGCCCCACTCCGGGAGTCCGGAGGGAGCGGATGGAATCGCGTCTCAATTAGCCCTGACGAGCCTTGAAACGGGGATCCTTCTTGTTGATCACGAAGACCTTACCGTGGCGGCGAATAACCTGGGCGCCCGGCTTCTTCTTCAGCGACCGAAGGGACTTACGGACCTTCATCGGGCGCTCCTTTCGTTATGCGCAATCTACATGCGGTTGAATAAGTAAAGCACGGACTGGGAATCCCCAGCCATGACACGAGGAAAAATGTTACCTCACACGGCCGTCAATACCAAAACACTAAGGCTTCACGGGTGCGGACTCGCGCTCGTAGCGCGACTTCATTTCCTCGCCTACCTCATCCAGGCTACGTCCCATAGTCTCTGGAACCAAAACCTTGGTGTAGCCGATGGCGATGAGGCCGAAGACTCCGAAGACGATAAACGCCACTGGGCCGGTCAGCCACTCCACTAGCGGCAGGAAGTACTGGGCCACTGCCCAGTTGGTGGCCCATAGCGAGAGCCCCGCAATGCCCATGCCTAGGCCGCGTACCTGCAGCGGCACCAGCTCGGAGATGAGTAGCCAGGTAGTGGGCGACACTGCCGCCTGCTGAAAGGCGATAAACAGCGCCATGAATACCAACGAGACCATGGCCATAGCAGTGGAGTCCTGCGCATGAGAATAGGCAAAGGAGAGGATAAACAGCGAGACCACGTTGCCGGTCAGGCCGATCAGCAACAATCGCTTTCGCCCAATGCGGTCCACGACCTTCAGCCCCACCCAGCAAGCCAGCACGGATACCGTGCCGATAACGATGGAGGTATAAACCGAGTTGGCAGTGGATATCCCCACCTGGTTCATCATGGTCGGCGCGAAGTACACGATGGCGTTGACGCCGGTAATCTGCTGCGTCAGCCCCATCAACATGGCAAGCAACACCGTAATTTGCATCCACCGATGAGCTTTCAGAGCCTTCCATTCGGATCCGCTGGACTTTCGCGCAGTCTCCTGCGAGGTCAGATCCGAAATATCCATCCCGGCGCGCCCGGCGATCTCTTGGGCGCGGGGCATTTTCCCGTTAGTGGCCAGCCATACCGGCGTCTCTGGTAGGAAAGCCATTCCGAGCGCCAGCGCTAGGCCCGGCACCGCGGCTAGGCCCAGCATCCACTCCCAGCTGCCGGTAGAGGCCAGCGCGGAATTGACCAGGTAGGCCATCAACTGGCCTACCACAATCGCGAGGGTATTGAGCGAGACCATGCGCCCGCGCACCTTGGCGGGCACGATCTCCGCGATGTACATGGGAGACACGATGGACACTGCACCCACGGCAAAGCCCAAAAAGGTGCGCGCCGCGGCCAGCATTCCCACCGAGCCGGAAAGCGCACACCAGATGGACCCCAACACGAAAATGATGCCGCCTGCAATCAGCGTGAAGCGGCGTCCATATCTATCGGCGATGCGCCCCGCCGTCAGCGCACCTACTGCAGCACCCACGAGCAGCATCGAGGTCACCCAACCCTCTTGGTGGGCACTCATGTCGAATGCGGGACTAATAAAAAGCAAGGCACCAGACATCACGCCGGTGTCGTATCCAAATAGCAGCCCGCCCAGGGCCGCTATTCCAGCTACTACCTTGACATAAACTTCCTTATTCACAGCACAATATTGTGTCAGGCGGCTACCATGAACGTCATGTCGAACGATGCCGAAAACCTGCAGCAAACCATCATAAAGGCCCTGGGTGTGCGCCCCTTTATCGATCCAGAAGCCGAAGTGCGACGCCGCGTGGATTTCTTGGTTGACTACCTGCGCACCACCGGTGCTAAAGGCTACGTGCTGGGAATTTCCGGCGGCCAGGATTCCACCTTGGCGGGAAAGCTTGCGCAGCTGGCGGTGGACCGCGTCGACGGCGCGGAGTTTTGGGCCGTGCGCCTGCCCCATGGCGTGCAGGCCGATGAGGACGATGCCCAGATTGCCTTGGATTTCATCCAGCCCGATCACCGCGCCACCGTCGATATCAAGCCGGCCACCCTGGCCCTCGACGAACAGGTGGCGGATGCGCTGCAGCTTGCCGACGTCACCGATTTCAACCGCGGCAATACCAAAGCGCGCCTGCGCATGATCTCCCAATACGCCATCGCAGGCGAGGTAGGCGCGCTAGTCATCGGCACCGACCACGCGGCGGAAAACGTCACCGCCTTCTTTACCAAGTGGGGCGATGGCGCGGCAGATCTCCTCCCTTTGGCCGGCCTCAATAAGCGCCAAGGCGCCGCCCTCCTAGAGCACCTCGGCGCCCCGCGCTCTACCTGGGAAAAGGTTCCCACCGCGGACTTGGAGGACGATAAGCCTCAGCTTCCTGACGAAGAGGCCCTCGGCGTCACCTACGCCCACATCGATGACTACCTAGAGGGCAAGGCGGTTCCCGACGCCGCCCGCGAACGCATCGAAACCTTATGGCGCCGCGGTGCCCATAAGCGCATCATGCCGCAGGGGCCGAACCTTTAGCCCAGCGCCTCCAAGGTAGCGGCCGCCGCGCGCTCCAGCGGCCGGTTATAGCTGGCGCCGTGCGTCAGCGCATGCACTGCCAACGGATGCAGCTGGTGCATGGGAATCCATTTTTCGATGTCCTTAGGCGCACCATATCCCCGGAAAATCTCCTCAAGGTACGGTGCCCCGAAAAGCGCCAACATCCCCAAATCCGTATGCGGGTGCCCACCATGGGCGGCGGGGTCAATCATGATGCCGCCATCCGCTCCAAAAAGCAGGTTGCCCGCCCATAGATCGCCGTGGATGCGCGCCGGCGCCACATCCCAACTGCGCGCGGCGATGGCATCGCAGGCACGCCTTACCAAGTCCAACTGCGCTGCACTAATCCCCGCTAGTTCCGCGAAGGGCAGCACTCGCTGTTCAACATAGAACTCGCCCCAATTATCCGTCGGGATGCAGTCCTGTTCGATACTGCCGATGAAGTTCTTGCCTTCCCACCCGGTAGGAGGCGCGCCAAACGCTTCGGCTCCCCCACGGTGCATGCGCGCCAGCTCCGCACCAAATGTCCGCGCCGCCTCCGGCGTAGGCATGACCTCGTCCACGCGCTCGGTAACGATTTCTAGCCCGTCGGAGCTCACGACGTTGACCACCGCGTCGGTGGCTTCCCCGAGCCACCGCAGCCCGGCAGCCTCGGCACCTGCTTGATCTCTGTCGCGTACTCGCTTTGAAAAAGTCTGCATGCCGCCCAGCCTAATCTGGCAAGGAAATTTTTAAAGCGCCGCGTACTCGCGCGTGGGCAGAGCCATCATAAAGAGCAAGGCGATTCCACCGAACACCGGAATGAGCCCAATCAGGCATAACAACCCCGACCTCCCGGAATCGTGCAGCCGCCGGCACATCAAAGAAACGACTGGAATCACAAGTACCGCCTCGGCAATAGTCTCAAAATCCACGCCAAAGTGCCGATCGATAATGCCGATTGCCACAGAACTCAGCACGAGGAAACCGAAAACCCACCAAAACTCACTCATGGACGCACGGCCACGGAAGTCGAAATACTTTACAAAGAACCTGCCCACCGCCCGTACAGGCGACGCCCCATAGATCGCTTCGCGTGTAAAGAACTCGGTGGAATCATCAGTCATTCTGCGCGCGAGCCCCTTCGATGTTGACTGCATATACTCGGCTGCGCACCATGCTACCCACTTCCTATAAAGGAGGAGCAATGTACTCGGACGTCATCATCATCGGCGGTGGCTTTGCCGGCACCGCTGCGGCCATCACCTTGGCCCGCGCTAACCGAAAAATTCGGTTAATCGATTCCGGCGCTCCCCGGAATCGCTTCAGCGAACATGCCCACGGCATCCTTGGCCTCGATGGCGCGGCTCCCGCCGAACTGCTTCAGCGCGGCCACGCGGAGGTGGGGAAATTCGGTGGAACCATTACCCAGGGCTCGGTGGAGAAACTCACCCGGGATTCTGAGTGCGAGCCTTGGCAAGCAAAGCTTGGCAGCGGCGAGGTTCTTGAATCCCGCCACGTTCTCGTCGCGACGGGGCTCACGGACAAGCTCCCTGCAGTTCCCGGCCTGAGCGATTTGTGGGGCACCAGGGTCTTTCACTGCCCTTACTGCCATGGCTACGAAGTCACCGGAAAGAAGGTTGCGCTCATCGGCGGCGCGAATCCGCCTTTTACCATCCGGATCAGCAAGCTGCTGTCCACGTGGACGGACACGCTGACCTTTTACCCCAATGGCCTTGAGCTCACCGATCTTGATCGCACTCAACTCGCCGGATTAGGCGTAAAGGTAAACGATGCGAAAGTGACACAGCTCCGGCCAGAGGAGACATCGTCAACCGGCGTAGTAGTGCAAAGCACTACTGGTGAAGACGTCTACGAAGCATGCTTTACTGGGCCCGATTTTCTGCCCAATGACGCACTGCTGCAGGATGCTGGCTGCGAATCAGCCAACGGGTGGGTCAGCGTAGAGCATGGCCAGACCTCGGTATCGCGCCTGTGGGCGGCCGGCAATGTGGTCAGCTCACCGGACCAAGTCTCGCAAGCGATGGGCAGCGGCGCGGCCGTGGGCATCGCCATCGATCAGCGCATGCTCGATGAGGATCTAGCGGAGCTCTAGCCCACCGCAACAAGAAAAAGGAGAGGAACTAATGTTCCTCTCCCCTATATTGTGGAGCTAACGGGATTCGAACCCGTGACCCCCACACTGCCAGTGTGGTGCGCTACCAGCTGCGCCATAGCCCCTCAAACGAGGTGCAACCCTGTGGGCTGCAACTCGCTTAAATATACATGGAGGGTATTTAACTCTCCAAATCGCCTGCTACTTGGTGACGATTTCTACCCAGTCACC
This sequence comes from Corynebacterium sp. c3Ub_189, assembly GCF_039907195.1. NCBI lineage: Bacteria > Bacillati > Actinomycetota > Actinomycetes > Mycobacteriales > Corynebacteriaceae > Corynebacterium > Corynebacterium sp. c3Ub_189. The sequence goes on from NZ_JASBOF010000002.1 coordinate 161,401, forward strand.
CAGGTTCTTGCCGGCCTTTTGATCCTTTTCTGATGGAACATCCTTGCCATCCTTGATGATGCGCGGCGAAGATACGGTTCCGGTTTCCTTATCCAGCTTGTCGTAGTTGGTCTTCGCCACCTTATTGCCCTGCTTGACGTCCACATCCTTCATGGAATCAACGACATCATCGTCCGCGCCAAACTCCTTGGCGGCGTCAGCAATATCCTTGATATCCCACGAAGTAGCCACCTTTTGCTGGTTCTGCAGCATGTAGTCACGCAGGTTCCAGTAGGTCTTGATATCACCAGACTTGGCCAGCTCGGACATAGCGGCTGCCGCCTTAGTGGAGTATCCCTCCTGGTTCTCAATATCCTCGCCATCCAAGAAGTTGAGGGTACGCACGTGGACGATCAGCTTGCCGTCTTCGATGGCCTTCTGCATGTCACCGTCGGTGGCCTGAGCCAGTTCGGCACAGTGCGGGCAGGAGTAGTCTTCGTAGAGATCCACCTCAGGGGTGCCCTTCTTGGCGCTTTCAGACTTAAGGGTAATAGCACCGTCGTTGTACTCCATGGACATATTTACGTCCTTGGCGTCAAGGGCATCGACAGAATCCGTGGACGACTGCTTGCCATTCCACACGATGTAGCCGATAACTACGGCAATGATAACGAGGAGTACTCCGACTCCCCAGATAAAACCGTTGCCACCCTTGGCGTTCGGGTCAGTTACTTTGCTCATTTGAACCTTGCCTTTGCAATTCTTCGGACTCGATCAGCCTACCTTGCCCACCTGCTAGGGGTGAAGGGCAAACTTAGTGAAGGGGCGCTTGATGGTCCATAGGGTCAGGAATAGAAATGCGGCGTCGCGCAGCAGCGTCTTCGCATAATCCATTCCTCGGTCAGGGTTTTGGGCGTCATAGCCAAAGCAGCCGCAGTCAATATCCAGTCCACGGGCCCAAGCTTGTGCGATGCCCACCATAAAGAGCAGCATCACGCAGGTAGCCACGATGGAGGACTGGCGCAGGAATAGCCCGAGCAGCAGCAGCACGCCACCGATGATTTCGAGCGGACCAATGACAATGGCGAGGTAGCCGGCCCAATCGGGAGTAAAGATGTCATAGCCCTTGATGGCCTGGGTCATGTCTAGGGTCTTGCCAAGCTTATGCACGCCGGCGTCAATCCACACCCAGGCCATGCCAAAGCGGGCAATGAAGCTGATGACATCAAGCACCAGCTTCCCATTAATCTTGCTACTCACGAGGTTGAGTGTAGCGTTAAACCCCTAATACATGGGAAACAACTGCCTGTGCTTCCGCTTGCACCTGCTTGAGATGTTCCTCACCCAAGAAAGATTCGGCATAGATTTTGTACTTATCTTCAGTGCCGGAAGGACGAGCGGCGAACCAGGCATTTTTCGTCGCTACCTTCAGGCCGCCGATGGCCGCACCGTTGCCGGGTGCCTCCGTCAGCTTGGCCACGATGTCCTCGCCTGCTAGCTCCGTGGCGGAAACTTTTTCAGGAGACAGCTTCTTGAGGATGGCCTTCTGCTCGCGGTTCGCGGGGGCGTCGGTGCGGGCATAGGCTGGGGCGCCGAATTTCTCCGCCAGTTCTGCGTAGCGCTGGGACGGAGTCTTGCCGGTGACGGCGGTAATCTCCGCGGCGAGTAGATCCATAATGATGCCGTCCTTATCGGTGGACCACACGGAGCCATCGAAGCGCAGGAAAGACGCCCCGGCAGACTCCTCGCCACCGAAACCAATGGTGCCTTCGAGCAACCCCGGTACAAACCACTTAAAGCCGACGGGCACCTCCACCAATTCGCGGTCTAGGCTTTTCACCACGCGATCGATCATGGAGGAAGACACCAGGGTCTTTCCCACACCGGCACTCCCCCACTGCGGGCGGTGACTAAAGAGGTACTCGATAGCCACGGCGAGGTAGTGATTGGGGTTCATGAGTCCGGCATCGGGAGTGACAATGCCATGGCGGTCCGCGTCGGCGTCGTTGCCGGTGGCAAGGTCGAACTTAGAGCGGGCGTCAATAAGCGAGGCCATAGCATCCGGCGAGGAGCAATCCATGCGGATCTTTCCATCCGTATCCAAGGTCATAAAGCGGAAAGTGGAATCCACCTCCGGATTCACCACGGTCACGTTGAGCTCGTAATGGTCAGCGATGGCCTGCCAATAATCCACGGAAGCGCCACCCATGGGATCGGCGCCGATGAGCAGGCCGGATTCTTTAATGGCCTGCATATCCACCACGTTCTTCAGGTCAGCCACGTAGTTGTGCACGTAGTCGTGCTTCACGCAGCGCTCGTCCAGCACGCCCGCGACAGACGTCCGCTTCACACCCTCCAGCCCAGCGCGCAGGTACTCGTTCGCGCGGCCCGCAATCCAATCCGTGGCCTGAGCGTCGGCCGGGCCACCGGTAGGCGGGTTGTACTTGAAGCCGCCATCGCGGGGAGGATTATGGGACGGGGTAATCACGATGCCATCGGCGCCAGGGTGGGTCAGGATGGCATGGGAGACCGCTGGGGTCGGCGTGTAGCGGCCGCGCTCGTCGACGCGAACCTCCACCCCATTGGCCAGCAGCACCTCAAGGGCGGAGACCATGGCAGGCTCGGACAGCGCGTGGGTATCGCGGCCGATGAAAATCGCCCCAGCAACGCCTTGTTCCGCGCGGTAATCCACAATGGCTTGGGTAATCGCTAGGATATGAGCCTCATTAAAGGCTCGATCCAGCGCGGAGCCGCGGTGGCCTGAGGTACCGAAGGACACCTGCTGATCCGGGTTATCGGCGTCCGGGGTACGGGTGTAGTAGGCGGTGACCAATTCTGCGATATCAATAAGATCCGCGGGCCGTGCCAGCGTGCCGGCGCGCTCGTGGGCCATGGCGTACTCCTTGAAGGGTTGGGGTGGTATGCCATCCCAGCTTGCCTGCTCTCCCGTAGTTGCGCAGGACGAATATTCCCCCGGCTGGGGGTATGGGCAAATTTACTCCATTTCTATAGTTCGCTAGATTTACAGAATGGACTCGCTTAATTCCATCCTCTCCGCCATCAGCACCGTGGTGTGGGGACCGTTCATCCTCATTCCCCTCCTGTTGGGCACCGGCCTGTGGCTGACCATTCGTTTGGGCGGACTCCAGTTTCGCGCACTCGGCCGCGCACTGCGCCACGTCTTCGCCAGCGACTCCGGCGACGACTCCACTGAGGGTGATATTTCCAATTATCAGGCGCTGACCACCGCCCTTGCCGCCACCGTGGGAGTGGGAAATATCGTGGGCGTGGCCACCGCGTTGTCCATCGGCGGCCCTGGCGCACTGGTATGGATCTGGATTACCGGCCTCGTGGGCATGGCGTCCAAGTACACCGAGGCCTACCTGGGCGTGCGTTTTCGCACCACGGATTCCAAGGGCGAGATGTCCGGTGGGCCGCAGCAGTACCTGAAGCGTGGCATCCCCGGACCACTCGGCTCGGTACTAGCAGTATTCTTTGCCATCTTTGCAATTTGCGCGTCCTTTGGCATCGGCAACCTCGCCCAAGCCAATGCTGTGGCCACCAATATGGAATCGACGTTCGGCATCGCCCCGGCGGCCACCGGCGCGATCCTCTTCGTCTTGGTGGGATCCGTACTCCTCGGCGGAATCCAGGCTATTGGGCGCATTACCGCCGCCTTCGTCCCGTTGATGATCATCGTCTACGTCCTGGGCGGGCTCTATGTGATCTTCTCGCACGCCACGGAGATCCCCGCAGCCTTCGCCATGATCTTCAGCGATGCCTTCACCGGCACCGCCGCAGGTGGCGGGTTCGTGGGCTCCACCATCATGATGGCCATTCAATACGGTGTTGCCCGCGGCATTTTCTCCAATGAGTCCGGCATGGGCTCCGCCGCCATCGCCGCCGCGGCCGCCAAGACCCCGCACCCAGCGCGCCAGGGGTTGGTATCGATGACCCAGACCTTCATCGACACCATCATCGTGGTCACCATCACCGGCTTGGTCATTGTTGTAGGCGGCACCTGGGATATGGGCCGCGACGAGGCCGGAATCATGACGGCCGAGGCCTTCTCCCGCGTACTGCCGGGAGATTGGGGCGGCACCATCGTTTCGCTCTCCATTATTTTCTTTGCCTTTTCCACCATCATGGCCTGGGCGTATTACGGCGAGCGTTCCCTGGAATCCCTGTGCGGGCGCAAAGCTTCCATCCCCTACCGCATGTTCTTCGCCTGTCTCCTTTTTGTCGGCTCCGTCTCGGAACTCGAGCTCGCTTGGACCTTCTCCGATCTGGCTAACGGTCTCATCGCCATCCCGAACCTCATTGGCTTGCTCCTCCTCTCCGGCCTTGTGGCCCGCGAGACCAAGGCCTACCTAGCCTTCGACCCCAAGCTCAATAAGCCAGTGGATGAGGTGCGCGCGTTCGTAGAGTCCCAAGGGATGAACTGGAAGTAACATAGGCCGCATGCCTCAATTCCTCGTCGTGGGTGCTGGCGCTGCGCTCGGTGCGGCTGCCAGATACTTGCTTTCCGTAGCGCTCGGCGGCGGCATGATCCCGCTGCTCATCATTAATATTCTCGGCAGCGCGCTCATGGGCTACTTCCGCCCCGGCCCTTTTTGGGGCACCGGCGTGCTCGGCGGTTTCACTAGCTTTGCCACCTTCGCTTTCCTGACTTCCGAGGCCCATTGGACCATCGCTTTAGTCTATGCCCTAGCCACCATTATCGGCTGCGTGGGCGGCTACCTGGCAGGTGACAAGCTGCGATGAATCTTATCTGGGTCCTTCTCGGCGGCTTCGTTGGTGGCAGCCTGCGCTATGGCTTTACTCGGCTTGTGCCCGCCCCCTACTGCACTTTCGTGGCGAATATTTTGGGCTCCCTAGCCCTTGGCCTGGCCTATGGTTTCGCCCAGCTTGCCGACGCCCCCCTTATCCACCCCTTCCTCGCCCTCGGCCTAGCCGGCGGCCTGTCCACCTGGTCCACATTGGCGAAGGAACTGGGAGAAATGATCAAACGCAAGGAGTGGTGGCGGCTTAGCAAATATCTCTTCTGGACCATCGGCCTCGGCATCGTTTTAGCCTGGCGCGGCACCATCTGGGCGGCACGCATTTATCACGGCATATAAGCAAAATGGTCTCATTCTCCGCGCGAAGAATGAGACCATTAGCTGTATACCTAGTCTGCGATTGCCTCCAATGGCGGTGTCTTTGCCGCACGGTTCGACGGCCATACTGCCGCAATAATGCCGACGATGGCCGAGCCCACCAGCATAATGAGCACCATCGCCCACGGAATCTGCGCGGAATCCAATCCCTCATCACCGAGAATCTTGATAAAGGACCAGCCCAAGCCGAGGCCGATAAGGATGCCCATCACCGCACCAAAGAGCGCAATCTGCACCGACTCAAGAGTGATCATCGTGCGGATCTGGCGACGCTGCGTACCCACGGCACGCAGCATACCGATCTCCTGGCGTCGCTCAATAACACCCAGGGTCAAGGTATTGACAATACCCAGAACGGCAATAATCACCGCTAGGGCAAGTAGGCCATACAGGATGGAAAGCATCTGGTCGATGAATCCGGCGGCTTGGCCCGCATACTCCTCGCCAGAATTAACCTGAACCACGACCAAATCCTTGACCGAGTCCTCTAGGTTGTGGCGCAGTTCTTCCTTGTCATAGTCTTCCTGGCCCAAGACGCCCACCATTTGGACGGTAAAGGATTTCTTCGGTGCGACCTTTTCCGCCACATCCTGCGAAAGGACCATATTCTGGACCACATCGGTGGGCTTAAAGGTACCGACCAGCTTGGCATCGGCCTTCTTGTCCTTTTCCGCAGAAGTAACCTTGTAGGTCTCTCCTACCTTCCAGCCGTGTTCCTTGGCAAAGTCCTCGGAAGCAATGAAGCCCTTCTCCAAGTTGGCATCGCCCTCGACCATATCGAGCGCAATCATCGACGACGGATCTCCATCCGCAGTCATCGTTTGTTGGAATTGTGGACCATAGTCCATCGATGCCTGACCATCGACGGCCACCGGAGCCATACCGACGGTAATCACCTTATCGACGCCCTCGGCCTCCGCCGCGCGTTTACCCGTGTCCTTCGGCGTCGGGAACTCACCGGAGCTAGGGCCGGAAAGCAGGTAATCAGAAGTGATGTTTTGCTCCACAGTATCGGCCACGGAAGACTTCATCGTTGCGCCGAGCATGCCAATGGCGGTCACCAGAGCCACGCCCAAAGTTAGCGCGAAGGCAGTGGCGGCGGTGCGGCGCGGATTGCGTCGCGAGTTAGTCGCCGCCAGTGAACCAATAGCGCCAAACGGTGCACCGATTGCCTTGCCCACCGTCGGCACCAAAGGCAGCGACAAAGCAGGGCCGGCCAGGAAGAATCCCACGATGACACCGAATGCGCCGACGCCGACAAGGATGGCGCGGACGTTCGTCTCGCCGTCGGAAAGCACGCCTGCCAACGCCGCAACAATACCTACCAGCAAGATAATGGCACCGAAAATCGTGCGTACCTTCAGGGAAGTTCCGGAAGCAGATTCGGTAGTGCGCATGGCCTCAACCGGCTGCACGCGGCCCGCGCGCCGTGCCGGCGCCCATGCAGATACAACCGTCACGATAGTGCCCAAAATGATTGGAACTACGATGGCCGAGACGCTCAGGCCCAAGCCGCCATCGAGAGGCATTCCCTGCGCGCTCATCACTGCCTTAATGATTGCGACCAATCCCATACCGGCAACCACGCCAACAATGGACCCCAGAACACCAACAATGGCAGACTCCACCACCACCGAGTTTGTAATCTGGCGACGGGAAGCACCCAGCGCACGCAAGAGAGCGAACTCCTTAGTGCGCTGCGCGACAATCATCGAGAAAGTATTCGCAATAATGAAGGTGCCCACCAGCAGCGCAATCAGGCCGAACGCGATGAGGAAGTAATTGATGAACTTCAAGGCAGAAGACATCATCTCCGAAGTCTCCTCAGCCAGGCGCTCACCCGACTCCGCCTTGACTTCATACTTCTCGTTCAGGTGATCCACCAAGGCATTCGCATCCACTCCATCGGCTGCAGAAACCTTGAGCTGGCTCGGCTCACCGTAGCGCTCCAGGTAATCCTTTTCAGCCATGCTCAGCACGATGCTCTCGCCCTGGTCTACCGCGGGCTCCGAGATGCCAGAAACGGTAACCGTATCCTGCTCATCGGGGTGAACCACAGTCAGCTTTTGGCCCACGGAAATGTCGTACTTGTCGGCCGCGGAAGAGTTGATGAGGACCTCGTCCTTACCGCTAGGCTCCTCGCCCTCCTTCAGTTCATCGGCGCCGCCAACGACCTTGTCTTCTGGATAGAACGGGACAACACTGGCCGTGCCGCCCTGGGTTTGATAGGCTTCCGAGTTCTCATCGGCCGCGACAACGGTCTCCGAATCCGCGATATTGATGTTTTTAACATCCTTATCGTCAGCCAGCTTCTGACGCAGCTTGTCATCCAGTTTCGCGCCATTGTCGTCCTTTTGGCTCACCACTGCATCCACGCCGCGGAACTGATTATCCACAGCGGAGTCAAACGTCGACTTCAGCGAATTGGTGAACATAAACGAGCCGGCAATAAACGCAGTGCCCAAAACTACCGCGAGAATCGTCAGCCCAAGGCGCAACTTATGCGCCACAATATTACGCAGAGATACTCTGCGCATTGCGTTTCCGCGTGCCATTTAGCCCTCAATCTCCGCCATTACCTGGTGAATGGCCTCCATCGTCGGATTGTGCAACTCATTCACAAGCTTGCCGTCAGCAAGGAAAACCACCCGGTCCGCATACGAGGCGGCCTTGGCATCGTGTGTGACGATGACCACTGTTTGGTTGTCCTTATCCACCGCGGTTCGCAGAATATCGAGCACCTCGGCCGAAGAATTCGAATCCAGGTTGCCCGTTGGCTCATCGCCAAAGATGATTTCCGGCCGAGAAACCAATGCACGAGCACAGGCCACGCGCTGCTGCTGTCCGCCAGACAGTTCAGCTGGGCGGTGTTCCAGGCGCTCCGCTAGGCCAAGGCGGCTAGTAACCTCCTCAAACCACTGCTTATCGACGCCCTTGCCCGCAATATCCGTGGGCAGCGTAATGTTTTCCGCCGCAGTCAGCGTGGGCACAAGGTTAAAGGACTGGAAAATAAAGCCCAGCCGGTCACGACGCAGCGCCGTAATGTCTTTGTCGTTGAGCGCCGACATATCGGTATCACCGATAAATGCTGATCCGGAAGTCGCTGAATCGAGACCAGCCATGGTGTGCATCAGCGTCGACTTACCGGAACCCGACGGGCCCATGATCGCAGTAAATTCGTTCTTGCCAAATTCAATGGATACATGATCAAGAGCGACGACGGCTGTGTCATCGCTTCCGTATTGCTTAAACAAGTCAACGGCGCGAGCCGCAGCATCAGTCATGAGACAAATTCTCCTTGTAAATGGGAAATTACCTATTTAAGTCTAGCGACCGTGGCCTCCGTCCAACATCATCCCTGAGGAGGAAAACGGCATGCAAAAGCCTGGCACGACCGTTCTCCTGGTCACACACCGCGGGGCTCCGGCCTACCCTCTAGCCCTTCCCTCTTTTTGTTGTTGGTGTGTGAGGTATTGGGCCCAGGTGTGGTTCCAGTGGGTGTGGTGTGTGGTTAGTGGTCCGGTGGGGTGGTCTAGTTGGTAGGTGCCGTCTCGGTGTAGCCAGGCGATGGTTCCGGTGATGGGGTCGAGGATGTAGTGGATTCTGCGGTCGGTTTTGATGTTGTGGTGGTGTTGGCAGAGGTTGACTAAATTATCTGGGCTGGTAGGCCCGCCGAGGTGGTATTCGATGCGGTGGTCGAGTTGGCACCTGGTGGCGGGGATGGTGCAGCCGGGCCAGCGGCAGGTGGCGTCTCTGCCTTGGGTGTAGGCGCGGATGTCGGTG
>NZ_JASBOF010000020.1:0-44199 GCF_039907195.1 Corynebacterium sp. c3Ub_189
CGGCGAGCCTAAGGACAACTCCGGTTCCAGCGATGGCGGCTCCAGCATCCCGGGTGGCTCTTCCAATATTGATTGGGAGCGCTGTGCACCGGCTGCTGCAGGCCTTGGCTTGCCGCTACTGTTCCTGCTGCCGATTGGTCTGGCTTCGCAGATGAACATTCCGGGCTTCTCCCCGCTGGTAAAGCAGGTCTCTGCACAGATTGATGGCATCAACCGTCAGCTGGGTCAGCAGAATGTCGCACTGCAGAAGCAGCTGGGTATTTACAATGGCCCGCTTGCAAAGCAGGCTAACCAGATTAACCTGATGTTGAAGAAGGTTAGCCCAGAGGCTAGCCGCATCGGTGGCGGAATTGCTCTCGCGGCAGCTGGCGCACTTGCACTGGGATTGCTTATCAACTCCTGTGCTCCAGGCGCTGGTTCCTCCAGCTCCTCCAGCTCCTCCAAGTAATCGTGGGAGTGGGGCTACTTAAAGTCCCGCACCTGTGCGCCATGGGAAGGGCGTAATCTTCCCAACCTTCTAGGGAACGGGAATGGCCGTTGGCCCAGTTGAATCCATAGGGATCGCTGGTGCTAACGGCCATTCGTTGTGTTTTGCTAGCTAAAGGTTGAGGCTTTCGACTAGATAGATTGGTTGAGTCGCTACACTTATTGAGAGCCCTGTTTCCTGGGGTCCCTAGAGCTTCGCGGAAGTAATTGGTTGCTCGGTAAGTTTTGGGAATGACTGGGTTAGCTGTGTAGGAGGTAGTCCAGGTCGCATCAGGGGGCGGTTTGCTGGATAGTCGGCAGACCAAAAGTCGGCCCTGTTGCTCCAAAGCAGTCGTGTGTTATGCATCGGGCGACCAATGGGGGAGGGGAGCTAATGGCGCTTGCTAGTATTAACACAGTCTTTAGTCAGGTACGCCACCATGGCGAATGCTAAAGAACGATAATTGTACAACTCACGGGTGCTTCTGCCTGTACAAAGAATCAATGTCTTATGGACAGATAGAGGCTGAGATGCCGCTATATGCGCGGTGAACCGTAGAACCTGATCCGGATAATGCCGGCGAGAGGGAGGAAAATAATGTCTACTACACGTGCGTCCGCTGCCCCGAAGCGCAGTTTGAATTGGCGCGTGGTCGATATCGTGGTTGCATCTGTTCTGGGTGTAGCTTGCGGCTTTGTATTTTTGGGGTGGAACGCAGTGGGCTATGCCTGGTTCCAAGCAATGGATGCTATTACCCCGGGATTGGGCGGCATAGCCACCGGCATTTGGCTCATTGGTGGCGTGCTGGGTGGCCTTATCATCCGCAAGCCGGGTGCGGCTGTATACGTTGAGGTCCTAGCGGCTACTGTGTCCGCAGTGCTGGGTTCCCAGTGGGGCATTGAAACCTTGTATTCCGGTTTGGCACAAGGTCTCGGCGTGGAAATCATCCTGGCTATCTTCCTGTACCGCAAGTTTGGCTTTGGTGCGTCGGTATTAGCTGGCATGGCGGCAGGCTGGGGTGCTTTTATTCTTGAGCTATTCCTTTCCGGTAACTTGGCTCGCTCCTTCGAGTTCCAGATGATTTATTTGGTCACGCTGACTATCTCCGGTGCTATCCTGGCCGGTGCTTTGGGCTACTTTGTGGTGAAGGCGCTGGCGAAGACAGGCGCCTTGGATCGTTTCGCCGCGGGCCGTGAACAGCGCGCTTAGGGCGTGTTGACACTGTGACTGACTTTTCCACTCTGGCGGGAAGGCCCACGAAAATAACCGCCCGCGGTTTTGGCTGGAGGCATGCAGGGCGCACCCAGCCGGCGTTAGCGGATATTGACCTGGTTATTGAGCCGGGCGAGCGGGTATTGCTCTGCGGAGACTCTGGATCCGGAAAGTCCACATTCCTGGCTGCTATAGCCGGGGTGCTGGGCTCTGATGAAGAGGGAACCCGCGCCGGAGAGATCCTTTTGGAAGATTCCACTGGCGCGGTGGAAGAACCGGGCCATTCCATTCCCGTAGGACTGGTGCTGCAGGATCCAGACTCGCAGGTTATCTCAGCTCGGGTGGGAGATGATATTGCTTTCGGCTGCGAGAACCTAGCGTATCCGAGGGAAGAGATTTGGCGCCGTGTAGCCGCGGCCAAGGATCTGGTCGGCCCGTTCGTGGATATGGATTTTCCCACCGGGCGCCTATCTGGTGGGCAAAAGCAACGCCTTGCTTTAGCGGGGGTAATCGCTATGGGTGCCGGTGTGGTGCTGCTTGATGAGCCCACTGCCAATCTTGACCCTGCCGGCGCACGCGATGTGGTTCGGGCTGTTTCTGAACTAGTAGAAGAGACTGGGGCTACCCTCGTGGTGGTAGAGCACCAACATTCGACCTGGGAAGGACTGCTTGACCGAGCCGTGGAAATTGCGCATGGGCGCATCGTGGCCGATGGATCCTTTGAGCAAGTAGCACGGCACCGCCGTGTCGAAGGGCTCCCCCAGGCCCGCGAGTTGGGCGATGGTGCAGCTGGGGAAGGCGACGCTGCTCTGTGGAGCAAGGATTTGGTTACTCGCTTCGGCCCACCGCGCACGATTTCTCTGCCGGCGGGCGCTTCGACTGTGATCACAGGTCCTAATGGTGCAGGAAAATCGACATGGTTGATGACCATGGCGGGCTTGCTGCCGGCCATCTCCGGCGAGATCGGTGTGGCAGACTATGTGCGCCGTGGGGTCAAGGGGCCGCCGATTCGGTGGAAGTCTCGTGAGCTGGCAGACCGTATTGGATTCGTATTCCAAAACCCGGAGCACCAGTTCGTTTCTCGCACGGTAGCGGAAGAGCTGCGCGTAGCACCAAAGGTCATGCGAGTAAAGCCACCGGAAGAGCGCATAGCGCAATTGGTGGATTCCTTGCGCTTAGAACACCTTTTGGAGGCTAATCCTTTCACGCTTTCAGGAGGCGAGAAGCGCCGCCTTTCAGTGGCAACTGCGTTGGTTACCTCACCTGAGGTAGTGCTCCTTGACGAGCCTACTTTTGGACAGGACCCGCAAACCTTTGTGGAGCTGGTGCGTTTGCTACGCGAGCTAGCCGATGGTGGTACCACCGTCGCCTCCATTACTCACGACCCTTTGTTTATTCAGGCTTTAGGGGACCACCATGTGGAGGTGGAGGGTGCCTAACCTTTTGCGCGGGGCCAATCCGTTGACGCGAGTGTTTTTGATGTTTATCTGGGTCACTCCCATTTTGGCATCTATTGACTGGGTTTCGGCAGCGGTATCATTAGCGCTCACCCTGATTTTCGCCCCGTTATGCGGGGTATCGTGGGGGCGAGTCTTTAAAGCCGGATGGTTCCTTTTCTTGGTTGCCCCGATTTCCGGCATTTCAATGCTTCTTTATGGTGAACCCAGCGGCACCGAATACTTCCACTGGTGGCTTATCCATGTCACCGAAAATTCGCTTACTCTCGCTATCGCCATCACCCTGCGCGTCTTCGCCGTAGCGTTGCCCATGGTGGTACTTGCCCGTGATATTGATCCAACCGAATTAGGCGATGCGCTCTCGCAGATCCTCAAGCTGCCCTCGCGCTTTGTTGTTGGTGCGGTGGCGGGTGTGCGCATGATGACGCTCTTCCAGTCCGATTGGCAGTCGTTGGGGATGGCGCGCAGGGCGAGGGGGCTGACGGACGTCGGCAAGCTGCAGCATCTGCTGACCATGTCCTTTGGCCTTCTGGTTATTGCGCTGCGCCGCGGTGGCAAGTTGGCAACCGCCATGGAGGCGCGTGGTTTCGGCCGTACCCCGCCTGGAGGTGGGAAGCGCTCGTGGGCACGTGAGTCGCGGCTGCGCGCCCACGATGGGTGGATTATGGCCTGCGGCGCCGTCCTTGCTTTCGTACCGGTGGTAGTTTCGGTACTCACTGGGGCCTGGAGATTCTTCGGCCTATAAACCGCGAAAGCAGTGATTGAGCGACCATGGACTTTGATAGCCAACAAGAACGCCTTTTAGAGGACATCGTCAAGCTGGCCGCAGCCAGAAAGCGCGCCTTCAAGCCAGTGACCGTGCTTATCGACGGCCCCTCGGGCGCCGGCAAAACCTGGACCTCCGCCGCGCTGGCCGAGCGCACCAATTGGCGGGTAGTGCACCTCGATGAGTTCTATCCCGGCTGGCATGGCCTGGATAAGGGTTCGGATATGGTGGCCGAGCAGGTTTTGCGCACCATGAACCCCGGCTATTGGCGCTGGGACTGGGAAGCAGGCGCCCCAGGGGACTGGGCCAGCTTGGATGTGCGCGATGATCTCATCGTGGAAGGCGTGGGCTCGGTAACCGCCGCCAATATTGCCGCGGCCAAGGAGAGGGGAGTGGTAGTGAGCGTGCTTATCGACGGCCCCCGTGACCAACGCCGCGAACGCGCCATCGCCCGCGAGCCTGGCTACGAGCAGTGGTTTGAAACGTGGGAGGAACAGGAAAAGGGCTACTTTGCCACCAAGGCCGCCGCGGCGGACCTGGTCTGGGAATGGTCCTAGCAGGAAGAAGCCGCCGACCGCGTTTTGTATAAAGCGCGGTCGGTTTGCTACTCTAAACCTCAGTTCACTATGCGCGTCATAATGGCGCGCGGTGAAGAGTCTGATCCTTAACAAGGCACCAGCCTTGGAAAGAGTTCTGGACATGCGGTAGCGCCCCGGGAAAGAGCGCCCATTTTTGCATGTTTGGTTCCTTTCTATTGGTCTCGGTGCGATTCGACAGAAAGACTGTTAAATGCCAACTATTCAGCAGCTGGTCCGCAAGGGCCGCCACGATAAGCGTAAAGAGGTTTCCACCGCTGCGCTGAAGGGTTCCCCGCAGCGTCGCGGTGTGTGCACCCGCGTGTACACCACCACTCCTAAGAAGCCGAACTCCGCACTGCGTAAGGTTGCTCGTGTTCGCCTGACCACCGGTATCGAGGTTTCCGCCTACATTCCGGGTGAGGGCCACAACCTGCAGGAGCACTCCATGGTCCTCGTTCGCGGCGGCCGTGTGAAGGACCTTCCTGGTGTTCGTTACAAGATCATCCGCGGCGCTCTGGATACCCAGGGTGTCAAGGACCGTAAGCAGGCACGTTCCCGTTACGGCGCAAAGAAGGGACAGTAATAAACAATGCGTAAGAATGCTGCTCCGAAGCGTCCTGTAGTCAAGGACCCGGTATACAACTCCGAGCAGGTAACCATGCTCGTCAACAAGATCCTCCAGGATGGCAAGAAGTCCACCGCAGAGCGCATCGTTTACGGCGCTCTCGAGGCTTGCCGCGAGAAGACCGGTACCGATCCGGTTGGCACCTTGGAAAAGGCACTGGGTAACATCCGCCCAGACCTCGAGGTTCGCTCCCGCCGTGTCGGTGGCGCTACCTACCAGGTGCCGGTTGAGGTTCGCCCTGACCGCGCTAACACCCTGGCACTGCGTTGGATGGTGACCTTCACCCGCCAGCGTCGCGAGAACTCCATGATCGAGCGTCTCGCAAACGAGATCCTGGATGCCTCCAACGGCCTCGGCGCTTCCGTTAAGCGTCGTGAGGATACTCACAAGATGGCAGAGGCCAACCGCGCCTTCGCCCACTACCGCTGGTAATTTCAGCACCCACATCAATGGCCCAAGCAACGAGAAACAAGTTTCGCGCTGGCTGCCGGCAGTTTTCCTGCCGCGGCAACACAAAACTCCATATCTCTTGCTTGGGCCATTTTTTGCCCTAATGGGTGTGATCTCTGGGCGGTATACCTGCCCAGTCCAGCGGCATCGTGGAGTGTCCAGTACACTGAAGCGATGGAAGTCTAGGGGCAGGCTGCCCCGAGGACGGCCAAATAGTGGCAAAAATTTACATGACCTTATCCATGCAGGCGTCATAGCCAGAAACCTGGTCACGGCGTCGACGACTATTAAGTTGGGGTATAAACGTGGCACAAGAAGTGCTTAAGGACCTGAACAAGGTCCGCAACATCGGCATCATGGCCCACATCGATGCTGGTAAGACGACGACCACCGAGCGTATTCTCTTCTACACCGGTATCAACCGTAAGGTGGGCGAGACCCACGACGGTGCTTCCACCACTGACTGGATGGCACAGGAGAAGGAACGCGGCATCACCATTACCTCCGCTGCCGTGACCTGTTTCTGGGACAACAACCAGATCAACATCATCGACACCCCGGGTCACGTTGACTTCACCATTGAGGTCGAGCGCTCCCTGCGTGTTCTCGATGGCGCTGTTGCTGTCTTCGATGGCAAGGAAGGCGTTGAGCCACAGTCCGAGCAGGTGTGGCGTCAGGCTGCTAAGTACGACGTTCCGCGTATCTGCTTTGTTAACAAGATGGACAAGCTAGGCGCTGACTTCTACTTCACCGTTCAGACCATCATTGACCGCCTGGGCGCTAAGCCATTGGTTATGCAGCTGCCTATCGGCGCTGAGGATGACTTCGACGGCGTGGTTGACCTGCTGAACATGCAGGCAATTACCTGGCGTGGCAAGGTTGAGACCGGTGCTGAGCCTACCTACGAGGAAATCCCAGAAGACCTCAAGGACAAGGCTGCAGAGTACCGTGAGAAGCTGGTTGAGACCGTTGCTGAGTCCGACGAAGAACTCATGGAAAAGTACTTCGGCGGCGAGGAGCTGACCATTGAGGAGCTCAAGGCCGGCATCCGCAAACTGACCATCAACACCGAGGTTTACCCGGTTTACTGCGGTACCGCATACCGCAACAAGGGCGTCCAGCCGCTTCTCGACGCTGTCGTTGACTTCCTCCCGAACCCACTCGATGTTGGCGAGGTTGTCGGCCACGCTGTCGGCGACGAGGATGAGCAGGTTACGCGTAAGCCTTCCGTTGAGTCCCCGTTCTCTGCACTGTCCTTCAAGGTTGCTGCACACCCGTTCTTCGGGCAGCTCAACTTCGTCCGCGTTTACTCTGGTCAGGTTCTGCCGGGCACCGAGGTTATGAACTCCACCAAGGGTAAGAAGGAGCGCATCGGCAAGCTGTTCCAGATGCACGCCAACAAGGAGAACCCTGTTGAGCAGGCTGACGCAGGTAACATCTACGCGGTTATCGGCCTGAAGGAAACCACCACCGGTGACACCCTGTGTGACAAGGATGACCAGATCATCCTTGAGTCCATGGACTTCCCGGATCCAGTTATTAAGGTTTCCATTGAGCCAAAGACCAAGGCTGACCAGGAGAAGCTGGGTACCGCTATCCAGAAGCTCGCTGCTGAGGACCCAACCTTCACCGTTGAATTGGATGAAGAGACCGGCCAGACTGTTATCGGCGGCATGGGCGAGCTCCACCTCGACGTTATGGTTGACCGCATGAAGCGCGAGTTCAAGGTCGAGGCAAATATCGGTAACCCGCAGGTTGCTTACCGTGAGACCATCCGCAAGAAGGTTGAGTCCATGGAATACACCCACAAGAAGCAGACCGGTGGCTCCGGCCAGTTCGCAAAGGTTATCTGCACCATCGAGCCGTACAACCCGGACCCAGAAACCCTGGAAGAGGGCGAGTCCGCAACCTACGCATTCGAGAATGCCGTTACCGGTGGCCGCGTTCCGAAGGAATACATTCCTTCCGTTGACGCTGGTATCCAGGACGCTATGCAGTACGGCTACCTGGCAGGCTTCCCGATGGTTAACATCAAGGCCACCCTGGAAGACGGCGCTTACCACGACGTCGACTCCTCCGAGATGGCCTTCAAGCTGGCCGGCTCCCAGGTCTTCAAGGAAGCAATGGCCAAGGCTAAGCCGGTTCTGCTCGAGCCGATGATGGCCGTTGAGGTCGTTACCCCTGAGGAGTACATGGGTACCGTTAACGGTGACATCTCCTCCCGTCGTGGCCAGGTCTTCGCTATGGAAGACCGCTCCGGTGCGAAGGTTGTTAAGGCTAAGGTCCCGCTGTCCGAGATGTTCGGCTACATCGGTGACCTGCGTTCTTCCACCGCAGGCCGCGCAAACTTCACCATGGTCTTCGATTCCTACGCAGAGGTTCCTTCCTCCGTGGCACAGGAGATCATCGAGGAGCGCACCGGCGGCGCTAACTAAGCGCTAGCCCCGTCTTCTCCGCGGTTTAGTCGGGCTGGTACTCTTCGCCAGTAGATGCCAGACCCGCCGCGGGGCGGGACAACTGGGCCAGGGTAGCGGCGGGCTGAGTTTGCAGCTTAGGCCTCTAAGTTGTGAATTGAGCCGGCCGTTACCCTCCCAGGATCCTTTTCAAAGATTCTTGTCGAGGGAAATGGCCGCGATTTTTCGCGGGGTTACCTCCTATAACGGCGGTTTGAAAAAACCGCGACATAAATCTAGGATCGTGTAACTGGCACGTAAAGAAAGCGTCATTAGCGCTTTGCCCCACATACTGTGGGTCGGGTGCCAATGACAACTGTCAACCACGTGGCTGCGAAGGTCGTAGCCACCATATAGTCCAGGAGGACATACAGTGGCAAAGGAGAAGTTCGAGCGTACGAAGCCGCATGTGAACATCGGCACCATCGGACACGTCGACCACGGCAAGACCACCACCACCGCAGCGATCACCAAGGTTCTGGCTGACCAGTACCCTGAGGAGAACGAGGCATTCGCGTTCGACATGATCGACAAGGCTCCTGAGGAGAAGGAGCGCGGTATTACCATCAACATCTCCCACGTTGAGTACTCCACCCCGAAGCGCCACTACGCACACGTTGACGCTCCGGGCCACGCCGACTACATCAAGAACATGATTACCGGCGCTGCTCAGATGGACGGCGCTATCCTGGTTGTTGCTGCAACCGATGGCCCGATGCCGCAGACCCGCGAGCACGTTCTGCTTGCTCGCCAGGTTGGCGTTCCTTACATCCTCGTTGCACTGAACAAGTGCGACATGGTTGATGATGAGGAAATCATCGAGCTCGTTGAGATGGAGATCCGTGAGCTGCTCGCAGAGCAGGACTACGATGAGGAAGCTCCTATCGTTCACATCTCCGCTCTGAAGGCTCTCGAGGGCGACGACAAGTGGGTACAGTCCGTCGTTGACCTGATGGAAGCATGCGACAACTCCATCCCGGATCCGGAGCGCGCTACCGACCAGCCGTTCCTGATGCCTATCGAGGACATCTTCACCATTACCGGCCGCGGTACCGTTGTTACCGGCCGTGTTGAGCGTGGCCGTCTGAACGTCAACGAGGACGTTGAGATCATCGGTATCCAGGAGAAGTCCCAGACCACCACCGTTACCGGTATCGAGATGTTCCGCAAGATGATGGACTACACCGAGGCTGGCGACAACTGTGGTCTGCTTCTGCGTGGTACCAAGCGTGAGGACGTCGAGCGTGGCCAGGTTGTTATCAAGCCGGGCGCTTACACCCCGCACACCAAGTTCGAGGGTTCCGTCTACGTCCTGAAGAAGGAAGAGGGCGGCCGCCACACCCCGTTCATGAACAACTACCGCCCGCAGTTCTACTTCCGTACCACTGACGTTACCGGTGTTGTTAACCTGCCAGAGGGCACCGAGATGGTTATGCCTGGCGACAACGTTGAGATGTCCGTTGAGCTCATCCAGCCGGTCGCTATGGACGAGGGCCTGCGCTTCGCTATCCGCGAGGGCTCCCGCACCGTCGGCGCTGGCCGCGTTACCAAGGTTATCGAGTAATCGATACCCCGTAACCGCTCAGTAGAGCTTTAAAGAGTCCGCTCCACCTACGGGTGGGGCGGATTTTTTGATCTCTGGCCACGCGCAGAGCTACCGCGAGTTTTTAATGCCGCCTGCGTGGAATTTTGCGGGCAGAAGAAAGCCTCCCGCGGCATAGACTGTTCGGGATGCCGCGGGAGGCTTTAGCGTATTGCGCTAGGGGCTTTTAGCGCTTCTACTTCTCCCAGCCGATATCTTCCTTGGGGAGGATGGCGAAGCCGTTGGCGCCATAGTTGGCCAGGCCCTTCTTCACGCCGACCATCTGTGGACCGTTGGCAAAAGGAAGGATGCCGTAGTGGCCAAAGGCCTCCGACTCGAGTTCATTGACCCGCTCAATCTGCTCGTCCTTGGTCGGCAGGTTTTGCAGCTCCTCAATCTTCTTATCGAATTCCTTGGTGCCGGTGCTCGACATGTTCAGCGTGGAATCACTGGCGTAGGTCTGGCCAAAGTAAGCGACGCCAAACGGGTCAGAGGAGGCAAATGCGGAAAGGAATAGGTCGAAATCTCGCTCCGAGGTTACCTTGGAGAACTCGGACGAAGGGCGCTCTTCGATCTTGAGGTCAACGCCGACGTCCTTGAGCATCTTTTGCACTGCTGCGGCGAGGGACTTTGACACTTCATCGTCACCGATGAGGATATAGCGCAGGGAGAGCTTTTCTCCGTCCTTAGCGTATATACCATCGTCGCCTTGCTGGTAGCCGGCGTCCTCTAGGAGTTTCTTGGACTGCTCAGGATCAAACTTGATGACGTCCTTGACGTTGTCTTTGTAGCCCTCCTGGGTGGAGTAGAGGGTAAGGGATCCCGGCATCTCTTCTTCGTAACCCAGGCCGTTGTAGCGGATTTCGGCCAGCTGATCGCGGTCGATGGCGGAGAAGACGGCGTGGCGTACGTCCTCGTCCTTGAGCTGTGGTGCCTTGGAATTGAGGGTGAAGATGACGTTGGCGGGGCGTAGTGCGGCACGGATGTCGATGGCATCGCCCATCTCGCCGGCAATGGTGAGGCTGTTCTTATCGGCCACACCGGCGGCATCAATTTCGCCGGCTTGGAAAGCGTTGATGGTGGCCTGGGATTCCATGACGCGGAAGCTTACCTTCTTCAGCTTCGGCTTATCGCCCCACCACTTCTCGTTGGGCACGAGGGTGAGGGTGCCGCCCTTGAAGTCCACGTTTTCTACCTTGAACGGGCCGGCGCCATACTGCGGGTTCAGCTTGCCCAGATACGCCTTGTCAAACTTCTCTGGGCTGTCGATGGCGGGGTGGAGAAGCTCGTTGAAGAGGCCCTGCCACCACGGGTAGGGGCCATCGAAGGTGACAACGACGTCTTTGTCGGTAGCGCCCTTCTCCACAGAGGTAATGCGCTCAAAGCCATCGGTGGCGTTTACCTGGACGTCTTCATCCTTGCCGTTGTTGAAGCGCCAGGTATTTTCAAAGGCCTTCCAGTCAATGGGCGTGCCATCGTTGAAGGTGGCATCCTTGTTGATCTTGAAGGTGACGACGGTGTTCTCGCCCTTCTTGTCTTCCTTGACATCATCGATGTAGTCGGGGTTTGGGGTGTAGTTTCCCTCGCCGTCATACAGCGCAAGCTGTGGGTTGTACCAGCCCCAGACCTTGCGGGTATCGGCGGTCATGTTGGCGTGGAACGTGTTTTGCTGCTCAGTGAGTTCATCGAGGGGGAGGGTGAGCTCGCCGTCGTCCTTGAGCTCGACGCGGGACTTTTCGTTGTAGTCGCCAGCCGGATTAACCTCGATGTCGAGGCCGCCGACTGCCTTGGTGGAGTCGCCGTCCGAGTTGGCGGCGCAGCCAGTGAGGGCGAGGGCTGCGGCGGAGAGGGTAGCTACGGTAGCAATCCGGAAGCGGGTGAACTTTTTCATGGTGGGGTTTCTCCTTGAGTGAGAGGAAGGTGAAGGTTGCGGTAGCGGGGGAAGCTGCCGCAGCTCTTCAGGTGTGAGGTTTACTATATATAACGCGCTCTGTGTAGCGGGTCACTTTTGGGAAATTGGTGAGGCTTGTGCCGGACCGGGGTTGCGTCGCCTGCGGGCAGCCTCCGGATCCGGAATCGGAATGGCATCCAGGAGCTTCTTGGTGTAGTCGGCTTGGGGGTTCTCGAAGATCTCATCGGTTGGCCCAGACTCCACAAACTGACCCTTGTACATGACGGCCACCCGGTCTGAAAGGTGGCGCACCACGGACAGGTCGTGCGCCACGAAAAGGTAGGACAGGCCCAGCTTCCGCTTGAGATCCTCCAAGAGGTTGATGACGCCGGCCTGGATGGAGACGTCGAGCGCGGAGACGGGCTCATCCAAGACCAAAACCGAAGGGTTCGTGGCCAGCGCGCGGGCGAGGCCGATGCGCTGGCGCTGTCCGCCGGAAAAGTGGCTGGGGAAGCGATCCAGCTGGGAGGAGTCCAAACCGACAAGGCCCATGAGCTCGTTCACGCGGGCGTCCACGTCGCCGTCGTAGCCTAGGGAGTTGAGTGGTTCGGCGATGACCTCGCGCACGGTCAGGCGCGGGTTGAGGGAGCTCATGGGATCCTGGAAGACAATTTGGATGTCCTTGCGGGCCTCGCGGCGCTCGGAATTGCTCATCCCGGCCGCGTCCTTCCCGTTGAGCACGATTGCGCCGTTTTCGGGCTTTAAGTCCATGATTTCCAGCAGGGTGGTGGTCTTGCCGCAGCCGGACTCGCCCACGATGGCCATGCATTCGCCCTTGCGAATATCAAAGGTGAGGCCGTCCACTGCCTTGACCGTGCCCACGCGGCGCTTGACCAGCGCGCCCTTAGTAAGTGGGAATTCCTTGCGCAGGTCCGTGACCTCCAAGGTGGTGGGGCGCTCCTCGCGGGGGATGCCGGCCATGACGTCCTCCGCGAGCTGCGGGGGCTTAAACATGAGCTCGCCGCCGATTTTACGGTCGTGGATCTCGGGGGCGCGCAGGCAGGCACTCTGGTGCGAGGGGGCGTCGTCAAGCGGGATAAGCGGCGGCTCACCATCGGAGCAGGCGGGCTGCGCCACGGGGCAGCGCGGGGCAAACTGGCAGCGCTGCTTGAGGTCCACCAGCACCGGCGGGCTGCCCACGATGGGCGTGAGCGGTTCTTCTGCCGACACATCCGGGCGCGGCGTGGAGCCGAGCAGGCCCACGGTATAAGGCATGCGGGGCTGGGAGAAGATGGTATCCACATCGCCGCGCTCCACGGGGCGGCCGGCGTACATGACCATGACATCATCGGCCGTTTCTGCCACCACGCCCATGTCATGGGTAATCATGATGGTGGCGGCGCCGGTTTCGCGCTGGGCGAGCTTAATGACGTCCAGAATCTGCGCCTGAATGGTTACATCCAGGGCGGTCGTGGGCTCATCGGCGATAAGCACGCGCGGATTATTGGCAATTGCGATGGCAATGACCACGCGCTGGCGCATGCCGCCTGAGAACTCATGCGGGAAGGACTTTAGGCGCAGGTGCGGATCGGGGATGCCCACGAGGTCGAGCAGCTCCGTGGCCTCTTTGAGGGCCTGCTTCTTGCCGACGTCCCTATGGGCCTGAATTGCCTCCACCAACTGCGATCCAATATCGAAGACCGGGGTGAGCGCGGAGAGCGGATCCTGGAAGATCATGCCAATGCCGTTGCCACGGATCTCGGACATCTGCTTGTCGCTGAGGCCGAGCAGCTCGCGGCCGTCGAACTTTACGGACCCGGTGATCTTCGCGTAGTCCGGCAGGAGCCCCATGATGGACATGGAGGTCACGGACTTACCGGAACCGGATTCGCCCACGATGCCGAGCGTGCGGCCAGGGTAGAGATCAAAATCTACGCCACGGACCGCGGAGACGGATCCGGCTTCGGACGGGAAGTTTACGCGCAGGTCTTTGACGGATAAGACGGGCGAGGTCATGCTTTACCTCCGGAATTCGAGTTGGGGTCGAGCGCATCGCGCAGGCCATCGCCAATGAAAGCCATGGACACGGTGAGCAAGGTCAAGGTTGCGGCAGGGAAGTAGAACAGCCATGGGGAGGATTGCACGGCGGCGGTGCCGCCCTGCAGGAGGGTGCCGAGGGAGACGTCGGGAAGCTTGACGCCCAACCCCAGGAAGGACAGGGCAGTCTCCGAGCCCACGGTGCCCACCACGCCGAAGACGAACTGGATGATGAGTAGCGAACCAATATTGGGAATGACGTGGCGCACGATGGTGCGCAGCTTGGACACGCCCATGTAGCTCGCCGCGCGGACGTAGTCTTGCTCGCGCACCGTAAGCGCTAGCGACCAAATCACGCGGGCCTGGTACATCCAGCCAAAGAGGATGAGTACGACGATGAGCAGCTTCCAGTCGCCGCCGGAATCCGCGACTACCAGTGCGATGAGCAGGAAAGTAGGGATGGACAGCAGGAAGTGAATGACGGCCAGCACCGCCTTTTCGGCGATGCCTCCCCACAAGGCTGCAGCGGATCCAATGAACGCGGAGATGACCAAGGTAGCCAGGGACACCACGATGGCGATGGTCAGGGACCTGCCTAAACCGTGAATGGTCTGGGCATAAAGGTCATTGCCGGTGTCATTCGTGCCAAACCAGTGCTCGGGGCTCGGCGGTTCCGACAGTGCAAGGAAGTCCGGCTCGGTGTAGTCCCACTTGGCAAAGAAGCCGCCAAAAAGTGCCGCAAGGACCAAGAAAGCCAGGATGATAAGGCCCAGGGTGGCGAGCTTATTGCGGAAGAAGCGGCGCAGGTACAGCTTGTAGCGCGAGGTGCCACGGGGCATTTGCTCTAGGGTGGCTACCTGCTCGGCCTCGGCCGGGGAGAAGGGATCTCCCGTAGTGACCTCGCTGTGTGCGGTGATTTCCCCGCGCGGTTCCTGCTTGAAATAGTTGCGGTCTTTAGATGGGGTCATTTAACTCACCCTCACTCGTGGATCAAGCGCGACGACAACCAAGTCCGCCAATACAGCGGAGATAGCTGTCATGGCGGCGCCAAAGGCAGCGACGGCAGCTGCACCGTTGACGTCGTTCTTGCTAATGGTCTCGATGAAGTACTGGCCCATACCGTTCCAGCCAAAGATGCGCTCGGTCATCACCGCACCGGTGAAGATGCCCGGGATGGAAAAAGCCACCGAGGTTGCCACCGGGATGATGGAGGTGCGCAGTGCGTGCTTGCGAATCGCCTGTTGGCGGGTCAAGCCCTTAGCGCGGGCGGTGCGCACATAGTCCGCATCCAAGTTATCCAGCAGCAAGGTGCGCTGGGTCATGTGATAGCTGGCGTAGCTAATGAAAACCAATGAAATGGTGGGAAGAATCAAGTGCTGTGCGGAATCCACCAGCTTGGGAAAGAAACCTTCCACGTCTAGCGAATGGGAGCCGACGACGTAGAAAATTTTCTTGCCGCTGAGCTCGTTGATCTTGAGCGCACCCCACACCACGGCGATGGACGCCACGACCACGTGGGTATTCATCGCAATGATGGAAATGCCCTGCCAGATGCGGTCACCAGTTTTGTACTGGCGCGAAGCGGTGTAGACGCCCACAGCCACGCCGATGAGAATGGACAAAATGGTGGAAAGTAAAAGCAGCTGCGCGGAAACCCAGATGCGGTAGCTAATTTCTGAATTCACCACCTCGCCTACCGGGGATTGGCCCCAGTCCCATTTGGTGAGGATATTGGTCAGCCAGGTCCACCAGCGTTGCACAAGTGGGGTATCGGGGCTGAGGTTATAGGGCTCGAGGAGGCTATTGATTTCCTCCGGCGAAAGTGGTGGGCGTCGGCCAGTGTAGTTGGACCGTGGGTCCAAGAAGCTGGCCGCCAAGAGATAGGCGAGGTTGGTAGCCAAAAAGATCATGAGTAACCAGCCCAAGGTCTTTTTGATCAGATATTTAGTCATAGAGATTCTCCGTGCGCGGTTAAGCAGGAAACGGGGTGCAAAGGTGTATCCAACGAGCAAAACGTTGTATGTGACTAATCTAATAATATGTTATGCAGAACACAATCAAATCCACCCCGTGACATAAATCCCCAATAATACGACAGGTATTACTGAACGTAGCTAGGGCGGAAAAATCTGCAATAAATGCATCGTGAGCAGGCGATATGTGACTCGAGATTGTTGAACACTTATAGTATTTATTTAATTGAATGAAATTAACTCGGGGGTGAAAATTCTCCTCTCGGCCCCGGCTGCCGGACCGGCGCCGGTGCTGGGTAATCTTGGCGGATATGGATGACCCCACCCGCATCGATCCCACGCTTGAGTCCCTCCGCCGCGCCTGGGAGGGCCAGCCCGACCTCAGCCTTCCCACTTTCTTTGCCATGCTGGCTAATCAAGGCATTGGATGGGGCACCACCGACGCCGAACTCGTTGCGGAATTGGAGCGCCAGGCGGGCGTGCACCCGCCCTTGCTTCCCCTGGAGGGCGGCCGCATTGTGGAAGGGGAATGGCTCGTGCTTGCCGACGCCCCCACCTACCGCATCACCGCCACCCCTACTCACATCATTGTGCGCCGCCCCGATACCCAGCCCGTGGTGTGGGCCTATGAGTCCATTCGCTCTACGGGCCCTGGCCGCCCATTTACCATCCGGGATACCGAGGGCTTTGAACACCGCTTTGGCGTGGTCTCAAGTCTCATGCGGCTGAGTGTCGAGCGCCCAGACCTTAATGGCCTGAAGCGGCAGGATTTGGGTGATTTCGTCTTTATTCTTCGCTTCGCAGCGGCCATCGGTGTGCTCGATCATGGGCTGCACCTATTTGCTAAGGAGAACCGCCGCGTAACTCGCCAGGACTACTCTTGGCAGCGTATAGAAAAATGCCGCCCCGGCGAGGAACTGGAATTGATCCTCGGGGGCGGCGAGTCGGCCCGCCTTGGGGCTGTTCAGGAGGTCTTGGTGGCGGAGACTCCGAACCCGCTATTCGGATAGGTCCTTCATCGGACCTACCTTGCTGAACTGCAGCTTGTAGATGGTGTCCAAATCGGCGTCGGGAAACGCTGCGCGGAAATCGCGCTCATTGGTTTCAACCGCAGCGGTAAGGCGCTCCACCGGAGTGTCTGGATTTGCCGTCACCGTGTACTGCAGCGTGGGCCGCGCGCGGTCATAAGCCACAAGGCGCTCTACGTGGTCTACGCCCTTGACTCCATCCAAATCCTGGGCCACGGCGCCGGCGATAGCGTTCATCGAGGTCGTGATAGAGCCCTTGTCATTGGAAGAAGCGGACTCCACATTGTTGAAACGGCGGTGGCGCAGGTTAGCCACCACAATCCACAGTCCCAGAATAAGTAGCAGTGCGGAGCCACCGGCCAGCGCCCATACCCACCAGTCATTGTCCGCCAAGCTCTTCCACGTATCGTGGTCCACCCACAGGGCTAAGTACTTTGCAAACTCCACGTTGAAGTGGATCAAGATGGGCCACACGCCCAAAGCGATGAGGATGATTCCCAGCAGGCCCAGCAGGATGCGGTCAAAGGTAGCAAGTTTTCTAGACATTGTTATCCAACTCCGGAATCTTCTCTACAGCTACGGTGACCTGCGGCGGGTTCTTGAGGTGGGCCAGGCAGCGTGTTACCGCCGTCTCCACCCGGCTCTGCAGCTCCGCATCGTCCGTATCGCCATTAACGGTGACCTTGGCCGTCTTGCTATCCGCGGAGGTCTGCGCCGAGGCCACGCCCGGAACACGGCGAGCAGTAGCCGACGAGAGGCGGGCGATATCTACCGGTCGCATCCACATGGACGCGGTATCGGAGGCAAGTTGCATGTGCGTGGTGCGGCGCGTCTTCACTGCTGCGAAGAGGAAAATTAGGCCTACGACAATGGAGGCAACGCCGGCCCAAATCATCCACGTCTGCAGCTCTTCGGTGGCAATGAGATTAAGCACCGGCTGTACCCAGGACTGGGCATCGGAGCCGGAGCCCACCAGCCACGTCTCGCGCACGCCGACGACGCCCGCGGCGAGCAGTAGGAGCCCAAGGATTACGGCCCAAGTACGCGCCGCCGGAGACGCCTTCGGCTGCTGCCCAAAGTGTTCAGGCATGTGCTGATCAGCCATTATTGCCTCCTTGTGGGCGGTACGGGTTAATGGAAATGGCGCGCAGGGGCTCGGGTCGTGGCGCATCGACGTGCAACGGCCGAGGATTTGCCGGCCTGACCTCAATGCGCTTGAGCGGTTGTGGCCGCGGGGCCTTTACCGCGCGCGCAGGAGCAGACTTGGGGGCCTCGACGCGGCGCGGAGCCCACTCGTGGCGAATCTCGATCTCGCGCAGCGGCTGCGGCCGAGGAGTTGCTACCTGAACCTTTCGTGCCAGTGGACGAACCTGCCCACTAGGGATCAACCTGGCTGGGCGGGGTGCAGCCACGCTGTGCACGCGGACCGGCTTGGGTTCCCTGATCGGTCGCACCGTGTGGTCGCTCGGGGACGTCACCTCGCGCAGCTGGTGGTCTGGGAGGTCAGCGGAAATGTTGCGTACCTCGGCCTCGCGCGGGGTGTCCACGGACCGCACCGCGACACCGGTGGCCGGGGCGGCGATGGTGCGCACCGGTACCTCCTGCGGTGTGGCAATGCTGCGTACATTCACCGACTCCGCAGTGACCGGCTGCCATACCGGCGAGGGCGTGATGTGGGGCGCGACGGCAGCAGCGATCTGGCGCTGCTCCACCTCGGCGGCAGTTACTCGATTGCCCGGAACGGAACCGCCGACGGTGACGTTGACGCGCGTGGTGGAATAACCGGTGTGCGCCGCGATGGCTTCCGAGATGGCGGCACGAGTATGTTCCGCCACCGTGGTGACCGGCGAAGGCCACACCACGCCAATGGTGGCGTTGACGGCTGCTACCTCGCGCTCTGGGTCCATTTGGACCGAGGCCCGTGGAAAACCGCGGCCGCCGATGCCCGCTAGCTTGGCCTCTATAGCCTTGGTGCCGGGCACGCTAGCAATCGCGGCGGCAACGATGTGTTCCATGGTCCGCAGCGAGATACGCGTGTGGCCCTGAGTGGAACTATCTGTCATTAACCTTGGCCTTTCTCCTTACCAATGAGGCCATTCCACACAGAAGTGAGATCAATACGGCCATCAAAGTGTGCACCCACAATGCCGCCGATTGCGGCAAGAAGTACCGCGAGCAAAGTAGGACCCCAGCCTAGGTACAAGAAGAAGGCAAGAATAAGGCCGGAAATGATGCCCAAAGTGGTGTAATTCTTCATATCTATTCCTTCGATGGAGCAGCGGATAAGCCATCTACGGCGTCAGAAAACTCAACGTCAATGCGCTGCAGTTCGGGACAAGCCCCACGGGCGGCGGACCGAATATCTTCTGCCAAGGCATAAAGGTCCGGCGCGGCGCTGACATCAACGCGAATGTTGATCTGCAGGTGGCGATCATCGCGCGGGTCGGGCCGGCGCATGCCGACGATGCGCTCGCCCGGTAGGTACAAACTGACCGAACCGAACGAACCGCCGTCGAGCGCGGCGACGCCGCGCACCTTCTGGACTGCCTCCGCAATAGCGCGGGCATGGCTTACCTCGAGCTCAAAACGTGCTCGGGGCTCAGGCATTGGGCTTAAGCCTGACCCTGGTTCAAAGCAGCCTGGTCTTCCCCTTCGGACTCATCCTTCGGCAGCTTTACGTCGTGAACAACAACGTTGACGCGCTCGACGCTCAGGCCGGTCATGCGCTCAACGGCATTCATGATGTTGCGGCGGATGGCCTCGGCGAGCTCGTGGATGGCCACGCCGTACTCAGCGGTGATGGCAACCTCGATGCGAGCGCTCCCGTCTGCTACCTCTACGTCCACGCCCTGGCGGACGTCTTCAGAAGCACCGAAGGACTCGCGGATATTGCCGATCATGCGAGCGCCGCCGCCACCCAGGGAATCCACGCCGGAAACCTCGCGGGCAGCGATGCCGGCAATCTTGGACACCACGACATCATCGATGGTGGTGGTGCCGTACTGGGTTTCCAGGTTGTTATTGACCTCGCGCTCCTCGGAAGCAGGAACCTGGTTGTCAGAGTTTTGTGCAGGGGTCTTGTTTTCAGACATGGGCGAGTGAGCCTTTCTCTATTGGGTGATGCATGAACGCGATATTCAACTATCTAGGCAGGACAAAGAGTCCACAGCCATTACCTCCGAGCTTAGATACTTCTCAGCCGAGTGTGGGGTGCGAGGCAACAAAATTTTCCAAAACGTGATTTTTGGCACGGTTTAATACGCGGCTTGAAAAACCGCAGCCCAACATGCTTAAATACAAAGGTTGCTTTAACAGGGCAGCGAGAACCGAGGTTCGGTGATGGCGGCGGACGTCGCCAAGCATGAGTCTCGGGGAGACGCTGAGCTGGTAAAGCGAACATGACACCTTCGTTGTCGCCATGCTTCAGGAAAACCTGAAGCATTGACTGGAAGGTCATCCAATCGGGCTAGGTCCGCGTTAGAGCAGTGACACCCCGAGAAGATGGACCGGAGAAGGGGCATGGCAAATAAACAGCGGCAGTAGACGAATTGGACACTCACCACGTGTAATGCGTGAAAACCGTCCTCTTCACAATACTTTGACTACGGGTCTTGTACCCCGTCGAGAGCACTGCGTTCTGGCACTTGCCATGTACCGCAACTCTTGGTCGTCATGGCAGTCAGACCACTGGCGTTGTGTCAGGCCCCAAGCCCGGACAACGTTATAGAGAAATCGAGAAGCAATTTCCCACCGCTTCACGCCCCGGAAACGCCGGGAATGTGAAAGTGGGGAAGCGAGGAAGAGGATAAGCGTGGCGGGACAAAAAATCCGCATTCGGCTGAAGGCCTATGACCACGAGGCTATCGACGCTTCTGCAAAGAAGATCGTCGAGACCGTTACCCGTACCGGTGCTCGTGTAGTTGGCCCAGTGCCGCTCCCAACCGAGAAGAACGTATACGCAGTTATTCGTTCTCCGCACAAGTACAAGGACTCTCGCGAGCACTTCGAGATGCGCACTCACAAGCGCCTGATCGACATTCTCGACCCAACTCCGAAGACCGTTGACGCTCTTATGCGCATCGATCTTCCGGCAAGCGTCGACGTGAACATCCAGTAAGCGACTTTGGTGGAGAACAAATAATGAGTGAAAACGAGATCAAGGGCATTCTGGGCAAGAAGCTCGGCATGACCCAGGTCTTCGACGAGGACAACCGCGTTGTGCCGGTTACCGTCGTCGAGGCAGGGCCATGCGTTGTCACCCAGATTCGCACCCCCGAAACCGATGGCTACAGCGCCATCCAGATCGCCTTTGGCGAAATTGACCCACGCAAGGCAAACAAGCCGGTTGGTGGACACTTCAAGAAGGCTGGCGTAACCCCGCGCCGTCACGTTGCGGAAATCCGCATGGACGACACCTCTGCATACGAGGTTGGCCAAGAGGTCAAGGTTGACATCTTCGAAGGCATCTCCTTCGTTGACGTCACCGGCAAGACCAAGGGCCACGGCTACGCCGGCGCCATGAAGCGCCACGGCTTCGCAGGCCAGGGCGCAGCTCACGGTAACCAGGCCGCTCACCGCCGCGTTGGTGGCATCGGCGGCGCTGCTACCCCGGGCCGCGTCTTCAAGGGCAAGCGCATGGCTGGCCGTATGGGCCACGACCGCGTGACCACCCAGAACCTGAAGATTCAGAAAATCGATGCCGAGTCCAACCTGCTGCTCATCAAGGGTGCTATCCCTGGTGCGCGCGGCGGCCTCGTCACCGTTAAGACCGCAGTGAAGGGCGGTGCACACGCATGAGCAACCTCAAGCTAGACGTCCACACTTCCGAGGGTAAGACCAACGGCTCTGTAGACCTGCCAGCTGAAATCTTTGACACCGAGGCATCCATTGCTTTGATGCACCAGGTTGTTAACGCTCAGCTTGCCGCTGCACGCCAGGGCACCCACGCAACCAAGACCCGCGGCGACGTCCGCGGTGGTGGTCGCAAGCCTTTCCGTCAGAAGGGCACCGGCCGTGCACGCCAGGGCTCCATCCGCGCACCGCACTACACCGGTGGCGGCACCGTCCATGGCCCACAGCCACGCGACTACGCACAGCGCACCCCTAAGAAGATGATCAAGGCTGCTCTCTTCGGTGCACTGTCCGACCGTGCTCGCAACGAGCGGATCCACGTCATCGAAGAGCTCGTACCGGGCCAGAAGCCGTCCACCAAATCGGCCAAGGCCTTCCTCGAGTCCCTGACCGAGCGCAAGAACGTGCTGCTGGTCATCGGCCGCGAGGACATCAATGCTCGTCGTAGCGCTAATAACCTGCCTAACGTTCAGATCCTGGACGCTGGCCAGCTCAACACCTACGACGTTCTCTACTCCGATGACGTTGTGTTCTCCGTTGAGGCGCTACACACCTTCATCAACCGCGCAACCGGCGCGGATAAGGAGGAGAACTAATGGCTAAGATTTCTAACCCACGCGATATCATCATCGCCCCGGTTGTATCCGAGAAGTCCTACGGTCTGATGGAGCAGAACGTATACACGTTCTACGTCTCCACGGACTCCAACAAGTCCCAGATTAAAGATGCCGTAGAGCAGATCTTTGACGTAAAGGTCGACTCCGTGAACACCGTGAACCGTGCAGGTAAGCGTAAGCGCACCCGCACCGGTTACGGCCAGCGTAAGTCCACCAAGCGTGCATACGTGACGCTCCGTGAAGGCAGCGACTCCATCGACGTCTTTGGCGCACAGGCCTAAGACGGAGACGAAGTAAGGAAGAATTATGGCTATTCGTAAGTACAAGCCGACAACTCCGGGTCGCCGCGCATCCTCCGTTTCTGAGTTTGACGAGATCACTCGTTCTACTCCGGAGAAGTCCCTGCTGCGCCCGCTGAGCAAGACTGGTGGCCGTAACAACTACGGCCGCATCACCACCCGCCACATCGGCGGTGGCCACAAGCGCCGTTACCGTCTCATCGACTTCCGTCGTAACGACAAGGACGGCATTCCGGCAAAGGTCGCTCACATCGAGTACGACCCGAACCGCACCGCAAACATTGCACTGCTTCACTACGTTGATGGCGAGAAGCGCTACATCATCGCCCCTAAGGGCCTGAAGCAGGGCACCATCGTAGAGTCCGGCCCGAACGCAGACATCAAGGTTGGCAACAACCTGCCGCTGCGCAATATCCCGACCGGTTCCATCATCCACGCTGTTGAGCTCAAGCCGGGCGCCGGCGCTAAGCTGGCTCGCTCCGCTGGTGCTTCCATCCAGCTGCTGGGTAAGGAAGGCAAGTACGCAGTTCTGCGTATGCCGTCTTCCGAAATCCGCCGTGTGGACATCCGTTGCCGCGCCACCGTTGGTGAGGTTGGCAACGCCGAGCAGATGAACATCCGCTGGGGCAAGGCCGGCCGTATGCGCTGGAAGGGCGTACGCCCGACCGTCCGCGGTGTCGTTATGAACCCGGTTGACCACCCACACGGTGGTGGTGAGGGTAAGACCTCGGGTGGTCGCCACCCTGTGTCCCCATGGGGCCACAAGGAGGGTCGTACCCGCAACCCGAACCGTTACTCCAACAACATGATCGTGCGCCGTCGTCGCCCGAACAAGAAGCGCTAAGAGGAGGTAAACAATGCCACGCAGCCTTAAGAAGGGCCCGTTCGTCGATGAGCACCTCCTCAACAAGGTGGATGCTCAGAACGATGCAGGCACCAAGCAGGTCATCAAGACCTGGTCTCGCCGCTCGACCATTCTCCCCGATTTCATCGGTCACACCTTCGCCGTCCATGACGGCCGTAAGCACGTTCCGGTTTTCATCGAGGATTCCATGGTCGGCCACAAGCTGGGCGAGTTTGCACCAACCAAGACCTTTAAGGGTCACGTCAAGGATGACAAGAAGGGACGTCGATAAGCGATGAGTGAGACCATCACCTCCGCATCCGCCACGGCCCGCTACGTCCGCGTCACCCCGATGAAGGCACGTCGCGTGCTCGATCTGGTCCGCGGCAAGTCCGTAAGCGAAGCCCTGGCTATCCTGAAGTACGCACCGCAGGGTGCTTCCAAGCCAGTTGCAAAGGTCGTTGCTTCTGCAGCCGCTAACGCTGAGAACAACTTCGGCCTCGACCCACGCACCCTGGTCATCTCCGAGGCTTATGCCAACGAGGGTCCGACCATGCGTCGTTTCCAGCCGCGTGCACAGGGTCGTGCATTCATGATTCGTAAGCGCACCAGCCACATCACCGTGGTTGTCGAAAGCCAGCAGGAAGGGGCCAAGTAATGGGCCAGAAGATCCATCCTCACGGCCTACGTTTGGGCATCACTTCCGACTGGAAGACCCACTGGTTCGCCGATAAGGACTACGCGAACTACGTAGCCGAAGACATCAAGATTCGTAACTACCTCAACAAGGGCCTCGAGCGCGCCGGCATTGCCGACGTCGTTATCGAGCGCACCCGCGACCGCGTCCGCGTGGACATTCACACCGCCCGTCCGGGCATCGTGATTGGCCGCCGCGGTGCTGAGGCTGACCGCATCCGCCGCGAGCTGGAAAAGCTCACCGGCAAGATGGTTGCCCTCAACATCCTCGAGGTCAAGCAGGTAGACGCAAACGCAACCCTGGTTGCTCACTCCATCGCGGAGCAGCTGGTTAACCGCGTCGCATTCCGTCGTGCAATGCGCAAGGCTATCCAGTCCGCTATGCGCCAGCCACAGGTTAAGGGCATCAAGATTCTGCTGTCCGGCCGCCTGGGCGGTGCAGAAATGTCCCGCGTTGAGCGCTACCACGAGGGTCGCGTTCCGCTGCACACTCTTCGCGCCGAAATCGACTACGGCACCGCAGAGGCCCACACCACCTTCGGCCGCATCGGCATCAAGGTGTGGATCTACAAGGGTGACGTCGTCGGTGGCGTACGCGAGTCCGAACTGAACGCTCCGGCACAGGGCCGTGGCCGTGACCGTAATGGTCGCTCCCGCCGCGGTGGCCAGCGCCGCCAGCGTGCACAGCAGAAGCAGGAGGGCTAATCCATGCTGATTCCTAAGCGTGTTAAGTACCGCCGTCAGCACCGCCCGAACCGTCGCGGCGTGTCCAAGGGCGGTAACCGCATCAACTTCGGCGATTACGCTATCCAGGCTCTCGAGCCGGCGTACATCACCAACCGTCAGATTGAGGCCGCACGTATTGCCATCAACCGCCACGTCAAGCGTGGTGGCAAGGTGTGGATCAACATCTTCCCGGACCGTCCGTTGACCCAGAAGCCGCTTGGCGTTCGTATGGGTTCCGGTAAGGGCCCGGTCGAGAAGTGGGTGGCTAACGTTAAGCCAGGCCGCGTACTTTTCGAGATGAGCTACCCAACCGAGGCCGTTGCTATTGAGGCTCTGCGCCGTGCAGGCCAGAAGCTTCCTTGCAAGGTCCGCATCATCAAGAAGGAGGACCAGTTCTAATGGCAACCGGTACCCCCGCCCACGAGTTCCGTGAGCTCGACAACGCTGAGCTGCAGTCCCGCCTGAAGGATGCGAAGGAAGAGCTGTTCAACCTCCGCTTCCAGAAGGCCACTGGCCAGCTGACCAACAACCGCCGCATCGGCACGGTTAAGCGCGACATTGCCCGCATCTACACCGTTCTGCGCGAGCGCGAGCTGGGCCTGTCCGTTGCTCCGGGAGCTGAGGCTTAATCATGAGTGAGGCTAACGTGACTGATTCCAAGAAGGCACCTACTCCGAAGAAGGAGAAGGTCAAGGGCGCTCCTAAGGTTCGCACCGGCTACGTAGTATCCGACAAGATGACCAAGACCATCGTTGTCGAGCTGGAAGACCGCAAGCAGCACGCCCTGTACGGCAAGATCATGCGCTCTAACAAGAAGGTTAAGGTGCATGATGAGGAAGAAACCGCAGGCATCGGCGATCTCGTACGCATCGCTGAGACCCGCCCGCTGTCCAAGGACAAGCACTTCCGTCTCGTTGAGATCATCGAGAAGGCTAAGTAAAACCTAGCCAGCAGAAAGCCCCCGCTACCGAACCTAGAGTTCGGAGCGGGGGCCTTCGTCGTTTTAGGACTTCTTTACGGCCGGGCCCTGCCATAAAACCAGTAGGGAACCCACGTGACGTCGGTGGTATCCAGGCCCCATTCATTCACCGCGAGGCCTCGCACGCTTTTTGCTAGCCTCCCCTCGCCGGAAGCCCATACGTACCCTGGCCTCGGCGCACCAGCATAGTCCGCTCTCAGGGCGGCAACGACAGCCTCCGCCTCCTCGTGCGGTTGGGTATGAATAATCCGCAGGCTGCGTACGCTCGCCTCCCATCTAGCTGCGAGGCCTGGTTCTACTTCGTCGTTGCTGGTAACCACGGCCATAACGTGGGTGGCCCGAAGCATTTCCGGGTTATGGTCTTCTTGGTAGGCCAAAATGTGCCGCAGCGCGGGCAGGGCGGATGCGTCGGCAACTAGAAGTTGTGGCTTCTCGGTTGGCCGCCACAGGTCGTTGCAGGTGAAGAATCCCGCTGTATCTCCGGCTTGTGCGCGGCGAATCCACCGCGAGCCAGGTCCTGAATCACCGTGTGTCACCACGTCGACATCGACTGTGGCCTCCTCCGAGTGGAGCGCGCGGATGGTGTACCAGCGCAGGTCCGGCCGCCTCTCCGCGTCGATCGCGCTCACAGCCGAGCGGAGGTTTATGCCGTCGACGGGGAAGGGGGTAAATTCTTGTTCAGCTCGGGGCATGACGAGTCCAAAGAATTCATCGGGACCGGAGAGAGTGTATGTCCGGAAAGCCTCGGCGTAGAACGTGAGCCGGTGCAAGCGCGGACGGATCCGTCTATTGGCGGTCAAAGTAACGGGGATGAGTTCGTGCGCAGACATTGGGGCCGATTGTAGAGAAGGGTTCATGTGTCTAATAAATTACTATTTTAGTTTAGCCTTGCCTAATCGTGCCTATGCGTTATAAGGTAAGCAAGGCTATTTTCCTCCTTTATTGAAAGGCTTAACCTCATGAAGATTTTCGGCCGTCGCACCATGGTCGCAGTAGCAATGCTTTCCGCCGGAGCCTTAGCTTTAGGCGGTTGCTCGCGTGGTGAGGGCGATGAAACAGCTCAGGCGACCGACGCTGTCAGCGAGCAGCGCGTGGCTAGCCTGGGTCTAGGCGATGCCGACACGCTGCTTGCCCTGGGGATCACTCCCGTAACGGTGGCGCCGTGGGGTGCTGAGGGGGATGGTGATCCTTCTGGCGTTGGCCCCTGGGCAGAGGAACTTTTGGGCGAGGCAAAGCCTGAGGTGATTTATAATACCGCAACCGGATTTACGGCGGATACCTTTGAGCAGGTCACCGCGGCTGACCCCACCCAGATCATTGCGGTGAACCAGGCGGTGGATGCACGCACGAAGGGATCCCTGGAAGAAATCGCGCCTACCACCGTCAAGCCAAACGGCTATGAAGACTGGCAGGTGCCCTGGGAAAAGCAGGTAGAAACCATCGCGGATGCGGTGGGTAAAAAAGACGAAGGCGATAAGCTTATCGATGACACCGAAAAGGCCTTCGAGGAATTCCGCCACGAGCACTCGGAATTGCAGGATAAG
Organism: Corynebacterium sp. c3Ub_189; assembly: GCF_039907195.1. NCBI lineage: Bacteria > Bacillati > Actinomycetota > Actinomycetes > Mycobacteriales > Corynebacteriaceae > Corynebacterium > Corynebacterium sp. c3Ub_189. Next base: position 27,075 of record NZ_JASBOF010000020.1, read on the forward strand.
TCTGCGGCCATCGTCATGCCTTATGACGGCAAAATTGGCCTATACACCGAGGAGGATGGGCGTGGACAATTTATCGAGAACCTTGGCATGGAGATCCCCGATGCATTGCAGGGCGATGGAGGCAGCTTCTTCGTCGACATTGCCCCAGAAAACTACGCGAAGCTTAACCAGGTTGATTACCTCTTTGTCCTGGACTACAACGGCTCCTCCGATGTCTTGAAGAAGGATAAGACCTTCCAAGGCCTCGACATTGTCAAGGATGGTCGCGTGCGCTACTTGGATACCGATACCGGCAATGCCATGAGTATGCCCAACCCGGTGACCATCCCCTGGGCAGTAGATAAATTTGAAGAGAAACTGTAATTGTCAGCAACCACGATGGACGGCCAACAAATCCAGTCGGATTCCGCAGCAGATAGTCCTACGACCACCGGCACCCCCGCAACGGTAGTGGCGCAGGCACAGAGTCATAAGATGCTCCTTGTCGCCTTCATCCTCGCCAGCCTGGTGTTGGCGGTGGTGTCTTTGGCGGTGGGCTCCCGCTCGATTCTGCCCGAGGAGGTTATCGCTGCCCTGCACGGGGCAGGGGAGCAGGATATCCGCGATATCGTGTGGAACCTGCGCATGCCGCGCACCTTCTTGGCTTATTTCGCCGGCGCGGCCCTTGCTGTGGCAGGTGTGCTGGCGCAATCGTGGACCAGAAACCCGCTAGCGGATCCAGGATTTATTGGTGTTACCGCGGGCGCGTCCTTCTTCGTTGCCTTAGGCACGGCCATTGGCATTGCTACCTCCACCAGTATGCGGACCGCCCTCGCGCTCGCTGGCGCGGGTATTACTACGCTGCTGGTCTTAGCCGTATCGCGGCGGTTTGAGGATCCCCTGACGCTCATTCTGGTGGGCGCCGGCGTCTCCGCAGCTTTGGGATCGGGCGCGATGATCATCGGTCTATATTCCACGGACGTCCTCGATAGCATGCGGCGGTGGACTATCGGCTCGACCTTCGGCCGCGGCCCAGAAGATGTCGCGATCGCGGGCATAGGGCTAGTTATTGGCGTAGCGTGTGCGGCGATGGTGGCTAGACCCCTCGACCTTCTGGCAATGGGGGAGGAGTCCTCCCTCGCCTTAGGTGGGTCCCCCACTACCGCGCGGGTAGGCGCGGCGCTCAGCGTCGTGGTGTTGGCTGGCAGCGCAACGGCAGCAACGGGTCCCATTGCCTTCGTCGGTTTTGCCATTCCCCACATCGTGCGGAGGGTGGTGGGCCCTAGCGTTGCCACCTTGCTTTTGCCCTCTGCGCTCTTGGGCGGTTGTGCCGTACTTGGCGCCGATATCACCGGCCGCCTCATTGCGGGTAACTCGGAGCTGGAGATGTCGATCGTCCTCGCGATAGTGGGCGCACCTTTCCTCATTTGGGGTGCTCACCGCGGCGTGGGCAGAGCATGGGGGCAATAACGCATGACCGCAATCAGCACTATTTTAAAAGCTCAACAACGCCGCCGGCACGTGCGCGTGCTCGCTTCCACGCTGGCATTCATCCTCATCGCTCTTGGCGCGTACCTAGTGTTACTGGGGCAAGGTCCCATGGCATTGAGTCCGCGGCAGGTTATCGATGTCCTCACCGGAGGCGGCAGCAAGAACCACATCAGGGTGGTGTGGGACTTGCGCCTGCCGGTTGCCATCGCCACCGTTATCGTGGGTGCCGCCCTCGGCTTGGCCGGTTCTTGGACGCAAACCATGGCTCGTAACCCGCTGGCCTCCCCGGATATTTTAGGCGTTACCGGCGGGGCGTCGGTGCTGGTGGTCTTGGGCACCGTGCATTCGCGCCCCAGTTTCGCCGAGGGTATCCCGGAGTTTTGGTGGCGGGCATGCTTGGCGATGATCGGCGCCCTCCTCGTTGTCATCCTCCTCGCTGTTCTGGGTGGCATCGGTACGAGCAACCGCATCGTCATCATCGGTATTGCGTTATCGCTGATGTTTAACGCCCTCGTCGCGTATTTAATGCGCAGCGCCCAGATCCTGCGCGCTGCGGAGGCGCAGACTTGGCTCGCAGGATCGACTGGATTTGTGCACATGGAGGTCATCCTCCCCCTCCTGGTGGCATTAGCGCCGTTTCTCGCCATCGGCATCTGGTGCGCGCGGGAGCTGCCGCTGCTTGCCCATGATGATTCCTCCGCAACCACCCTGGGCGTGAACATCGCCCGCCAGCGCGCCCTCCTGCTTATTGCGGCAACCGGTATCAGCGCCGTGGTGGTCTCGGTGGTGGGGCCCATTGGGTTTATCGCGCTGTTGGCGCCGCACCTGGCGCGGATGGTGGCGCGCACCCCCACGCCATCGCCGCTGGCATCGGCAGCCGCGGGTGCCGCATTACTGACCGTGTGTGCTGTGATCGCTGGCGCTATCCCGGTAAATGCACCGGTGGGTGCGGTTTCCTCGGTCATTGGTGGCTGCGCCTTGGTGATATTGGTGTGGAATGCGGCCGGGCGCAGCTAAACGTTGTGCCGCGGCACAGCAGGGGAACGGATAAGCACGGTGCCAGATGGTGCTAGACAGTCAGACGTGGATGAAGGAAAAGAAATGAAGGATAATCGGCCTAATCAGCCTAAACAGACCACGAGCCCGAAGCCTCGGTGCAGCCTCCACGCCACCGGCATTCATGCGGGATATAAGGATGGCGAGGATATCCTTGCCGGCGTTGATCTGCACGCCCGCGCCGGCGAAGTTACCACGCTCATTGGGCCGAATGGCTGCGGCAAGTCCACGCTGCTGAAAACTCTCTCGAAAATCCTGGCCCCGCGGCAGGGCAGCGTCATGGTCGGGGAAGTTGACCTACACGCCATGTCCGCGAAGGATGCCGCGCAGCAGGTGGCGCTGCTGCCACAGCACCCCGTGGCCCCCGATGGGCTGCGGGTGGGTGAGTTGGTCGCGCGCGGGCGTCATCCCTATCAGGGGAGGATGCGCGGCCTTTCCGCGACGGACCGGGAGATCATTGCGCAGGCCTGCGAGGCTACCGACATTGTGGACTTCCTCGATCGTGATATCGCTTCGCTATCGGGTGGGCAGCGCCAACGCGTCTGGCTGGCGTTGGCACTGGCACAAGATACGCCTGTGCTGCTTCTCGACGAACCCACGACCTTTCTCGACCCCGCCCATGCCATGCGCATGTTGGAGTTGACACGCGCACAGGCGCAGGCGGGAAAAACAGTGGTTGTAGTCCTGCACGACCTCATGCTGGCGGGCCACTATTCTGATTCCATGGTGGTGATGAAATCCGGCGATATCATCGCTCGTGGGGCACCGAAACAAGCGCTGTCGCCGAAGGTATTGGCGCAGGCCTATGGCATCGAGGCTGAGGCCTGGGAGGATCCGCTTGGCGATGCCCCCATTATCGTTCCCCGCCGCGTCGTAGCGGCGCATTAGTGAAGACCTGACAATGGTGGCTGTGTGCCAGAGGCTTTACTTGACCTTTCGTTGTACATCTAGAAAGGAAATTGCCACTACAAAAAGATTGAGCACGCTTCCCGCGCCGAGCAAAAAGGTGCCGATTCGATAGGAGCCTGTGCCTACGGCGGCCATATTGCCGTAGATATAGACCCAGATGCCCCAGCCGATGAGCAGAACGAGGCCGGCAAGACCAGAGAGCAGGCGGAGGCTACGAGGGGAGGTAGGGGCGAAGAATTTATAGGCGGCGTCGACAAGCGCGCAGGCAGCAATGCCCAAGCTCAAGCCGCCAGTGAGCCAGACCGGCAGCAGAGCGGAGGTGCCAAAGACCACCGGCAAAATGAACGCGAGAAACGCCAGGACAAAGAGCGCGGCGTGCAGCCACAGAGTGCGCTTGGTGTAGGTCATAGCGAAGCCTCTACTTCCTCGCGGCGCGGGGGATTGGCGCCCTTCCGGGAGACGGTGATTCCTGCAGCGGCTGCGGCGAAGGAAAGCAGTTCCTTCCACTCTGCAGCGCCCAGTTGGGCGAGCGCGGAGGAGTCGAGCCCCCGCTCGTCAATTTGGGTCAGCAATGCGGCCATGATGGTATCGCCGGCGCCGATGGTATCGGTCACGGAAACCTGTGCGGCCGGCACGTTTAGCTTGGTCTCACCTGCCTGCACGCTAAGCCCCTCCCCGCCGCGGGTAACTATTACAACGGGTACCTGGGAGATGAGATCGGGGCCGAGGAAATCCACCTCTTCGTCAGAAAGCTTCAGCAAGGTGACGTGGGGGAGTAGGTCCGCTAAGAACGCGCGGTGATCTGGGGTGGCGTAGAAGGGCCGGATATTCGGATCCAGGGCGACCAACGTGCCTTGGGCGGCAAAATCCTTCAGCAGTTGCGCATAGCGGGAGGCCCCCGGCTCTAGGGCGAGGGAGACCGTGCCGAAGCACGCGATATCGGCCGGCACTAAACGTGGTTCGACCAAGCGGTCGGCCGTGCCCTCGATATAAAAGTTATAGGAGGCCGAGCCGTCCTCATGGATGGTGGTTACCGCCAAAGTGGTGGGCTCATCGCCGCGCTGCAGGTGAGTGGTGGTGACACCCTCGGCCTCAAGGCGACCGACAAGTTCTTGTCCAAAACCATCGGTGGAAATGCGGGATTGGAATTCCACATCGGCACCCAGTCGTGCCGCCGCGATGGCCACGTTAAATGGCCCGCCGCCCAGCGCCGGGGTGTGGTCGTTCAAGCTGCCAGGGGCCACCGGAACGAGGTCCACGAGGCCTTCACCGCACACATGAATAGTCATATTTTCATAGTATCGGTGATATGAACTACCGTCCCAATTTTCACCTCGCCCCGCCGCAAGGCCGCCTTAATGATCCCAACGGCCTCTTTGTGGATGGCGATACCCTGCACGTGTACTACCAGCACGACCCGGCCTTTCCCAGCAAGCCCAAGCGTACGGGCTGGGGGCATGCGACGGCGAGCGTATCGGCTCCCACGCCGTGGCAGCACCACCCCGATGCCTTGTACCCGGACCTTCCCTATGACAAGGATGGCTGCTACTCGGGCGGGGCGGTGGTCGATGGCACCGACGTCTGGCTGTTTTATACGGGCAATCTGAAAGAGGACGGCCGCCGCATTCCGTCCCAGAATCGCGTGCGGGCCATCGATCCTTCGGGCCCAGAGGGTGGAATCTATCTCCGCGATGAGAATAACCCCCTTATCCCGGACTCCCCGGAGGGCTATACCGGGCACTTCCGGGATCCACAGATTACCCGCGATGGTGATGGCTGGCGGATGGTCATCGGTGCCCAGACCGAAGACGAGCGCGGCACCATTGTCCTGTACCGATCGCAGGACCTGGCCCAATGGGAATTCCAGGGCGAGATTTCCTTCGACGATCCTTCGCAACTGCCTGGGGGCTACATGTGGGAGTGTCCCAACCTCCTCACCTTGGGTGATAAGCAGGTGCTTATCTTCTGTCCACAGGCAGAAACGGATCGCTGCGGCTATATCGTGGGCACGCTGGATGGCTTAGACTTCCATATCGAGCGCGGTTTTACCCTCTTGGACCATGGCACCCAGTTCTATGCGCCGCAGGCCACCGAGGATGGCATCTTGCTGGGCTGGATGGGCATGCCCGCACAAGATGACACCCCGACGCAAGGTTGGGTCCACACTTTGACCCTCCCGCGCCGCATCTGGTTGGAAGATAACTATCTGCACCAGGAGCCGCTGTGGTCCGCGTTGCCGGAGACCCACGGGCGCGAGGGCTTTGGCTCCACCATCGACATCAAGGGTGAAGGCTCCTTTGCTCTTATCGACGCCGCTGGGGACGAAGCCTTCCGCGTCACCCAACGCGACGGGACCATTGCCTTTAACGGCGGCGATCCCATCGATTGCCCGGATGGTGAAATGCGCCTGATTGCCGATGGCTGCGCCGTTGAGGTCTACGCTGGAGGCGGTCGCATTGCTGCCTCTTTCGCAGTTTTCGGCGAGTCCCCCTGGCAGGGATGGGAGCCGCGCGGCTAGGTGTACCCGGAACCGGTGAAGTTGCCAACACTCCGCCCGAATGTGTGGACTTAGGTCCGAATCCCAGCTGTAATGGAAATAAGCAGTCACGTCCGGTATTTGGATGTGATCCGTTACACTGAAGGGCTCTTCTATGGACCACAAGGAAGTAGCCGCCCGTACGCTCAAGGCGCTCGGCGGCGAAGACAACATCATCGCACTCGCACACTGCGCCACGCGCCTGCGCATGGTGCTGCAGGACTCGGACAAGGTGGATACCGCCGCGCTGGATAATGACCCCGACCTCAAGGGCACCTTTGAGGCCGGCGGCATGTTCCAGGTCATCGTCGGTCCCGGCGACGTCAATATCGTCTTCCAGGAAATGACCAAGCTCATTTCCAAGGACGTGGCTGTATCCACTGACCGTCTGAAAGACATCGCTGCCGAATCCGGCAATTGGTTTAGCCGTGCGGTCAAGGTGCTGGCGGATATCTTCGTGCCGCTCATCCCCATATTGCTTGGTGGCGGTCTGCTCATGGCACTCAACAACGTCTTGACGGCCGAGGGGCTATTCGGCGACCAATCCGTCATCGAGATGTTCCCCGCTTGGGAAGGCTTCGCCGGTCTGGTTAATCTGCTTGCTTCTGCGCCCTTTGCCTTCCTGCCCATCCTCGTCGGCTTTACCGCGACGAAGCGCTTTGGCGGCAACGAGTTCCTCGGCGCCGGCATGGCCATGGCGATGGTCATGCCCGATTTGGTCAGCGGCTACAGCGTGGCCGAGGCAATTGAAAGCGGTGAGATGTCCTACTGGAACATCTTTGGCTTTGACGTCGCTCAGGCCGGCTATCAGGGCTCCATCCTGCCCATCCTGGTGATTTCGTGGATCCTCGCCACCTTAGAGAAATTCCTGCACAGGCACCTCAAGGGCACGGTGGATTTCATGCTCACCCCGCTGCTCACGCTTCTCATTACCGGCTTCCTTACCTTTATGGGTCTAGGCCCCGTCCTGCGCACTGCCGGTGAATGGCTCGGCATGGGCTTGGCCAACCTCTATGACTTTGCTGGTCCTGTTGCAGGTTTCCTCTTCGGCCTCGTCTACTCGCCGATTGTGATTACCGGCCTGCACCAATCCTTCCCGCCGATTGAGACGATGCTGTGGAACGAGGGTGGCTCCTTCGTCTTCCCGATTGCCTCCATGGCCAATATCGCCCAGGGTGGCGTCGCGCTCGCCGTGTACTTCTTGGCCCGCTCCGAAAAGCTCAAGGGCCTGGCCGGTGCTTCCGGCATTTCCGCACTCTTTGGCATTACCGAGCCCGCCATCTTCGGCGTGAACCTGCGCCTGCGCTGGCCGTTCTATATAGGCATGGCAGCTTCCGCCGTTTCTTCTGCCTTCATCGCCATCTTTGGCGTGCTTGCCGATGCCCTCGGTGCCGCCGGCTTCATCGGCTTCGTCTCCGTCCCACGCTTCGTCCCGACCTTCCTGTTGTGCGGCGTTATTTCCTTCGTGGTCGCCTTTGTGGGCGCGTACCTCTACGGCCGCGTGCTTATCCGCAAGAATGGCTCCATCGACCCGGATGAGGTCAACCCTCCGGCGGCAGAAGCCCAGGCCGCCGCTGCCACCCCCGCTGCGGTAGCTGCCGACGATGCCTGCACCATCTTCTCCCCACTGGAGGGCACCGCCGTTCCTCTTTCTCAGGTCAGTGACCCCATGTTTGCCGGTGGCAAGTTGGGCCAAGGCGTGGCGATTGAGCCGACCGTGGGGAAACTGGTTGCGCCTGCCGACGGCAAAATCACCGTCACCTTCCCCTCCCACCACGCCTACGCCATTCGCACCAACGACCCGGCGGTGGGAAATATCGATATCCTCATGCACATTGGTTTCGATACGGTAAACCTCAAAGGCGAACACTTCACCTCCCACGTCACCAAGGGCGATGAGGTCAAGCGGGGCGATGTTCTTGCCGAATTCGATATCGACGCCATCAAGGCCGCCGGCCTTCCGGTAACCACCCCGGTGGTGGTCTCCAACTCCAAGAAGACCGGCCCCGTTATTCCTACCGAGGCCTTCCGCCCCGGCGAGCTCATTGGCTCCGGCACCGATATCTTCACCGTGGACCCCAAGCCCGCCGTAGTACCGGCACAGACAGCCTCGCCGGCTTCCGAATCCGCGTCTTAATGCGCCGCATCCTTTACAAGTCAACGGTGGGCTCTCGGTCCATTTCATTAGGTCCATAGTGATCAGGCCGATCTGAGGAAAACTACTCCTCAGATCGGCCTTTTCTACCTCAATTAAGCCTGATCAGATCGGCCTTAACTCGGATGGGCTCTTGACTATGCGTAACCGCAGTTATAGTCAGGCATACAAAAAGCTGTGCCGGCCGGACCGAAGTCCGACCGGCACAGCCAGTCTCAATTCAGTTTCCTACTTGGTAAGAAGGCTCTTGCTTAAGCGAAGAACTTGCGGCGTGCGGCGAATGCGCCAGCAGCAACCATCGCAGCTACAGCCAGTGCAGCCAGAGCCTGCGCAACGGAGTTGGAGCCCGTCTCAGCGGACATACCACGTGCGGAGTCTGCGGACTCGCCAGCAGCTGGGGCAGATGGAGCGGAAGGGGCGTCAGCCTGAGCATTGTCGCCCTCAGCGAGCTGACCGCCCTGGGCGATAACTTCGTCCTTGTTAGCGTTCAGCATCTGCTCGGAAGCAGCCTTCTCCTCAGCGGTCGGCTGCTGGTTCTTGCGTGCCTCGTCCTTGACGTAGGTCTTGCCATCCTGGGACAGGTACCAGGTGATGCCACCGATGATCAATGCAGCTGGCAGTGCCAACCAAGCCAGCTTCTTCTTGTCGAATTCAGGCTTCGCATCTTCAGAAGGGAATGCCTTTGCGTAAGCATCGCGCATCTCGTCGGTGATCTCTTCGTTTACCAGAGCCGGGTCGTTGACGTAGACATTGGGATCCTTCAGGCTCTGGTACCACTCGTTACCTTCGGCGTCCTTCTTGGTTGCAGGATTAGGAATTGCGGAGGTGTCCTGCTGCTCCTTCACGAACTCTTCTGCCTGCTCAGGGGTCAAGCGAACAGGATTGCCTGCGACCGGCTTGGACAGCCAAGAACCGTCTTCCTGCTTGAAGTACTCGACACCATCGACGGTAATCGGATCGGCAGCAACATCATGGCGTTCAATATCGCTGGTGTCCTCTTCGGCTGGGGTGTCTTCGGTGGCGGCATCTTCATCCGCAGACGGGGTAGGCATCTCGGTCAGGGGCTCGTCCACTACCGACTCCGGAATCTGAGCCTGAGCAACAGCTGCGCCACCAAAGGCGAGTGCGCCGGTCAGTACAGCAGCGGTCAGGGTCTGTGGCAAACGCTTCATGTGTTTCTCCTTCGGGAAATTTGGGAAAGCGCAAAGAAATGTCTTTCGCGACGCAAATAACAGTAGTCACATAATTCGCAGTTGTCACGTGGAAATCAGAAGTTAACTGTAATTTTCATGCGTCACAGCTGTTAAAAAATTAGGCTATTAGAATGGCTGTGCGACCTGGTTTGCACTGAGTGGCGTTAAGGTGGGATTTATATGTGCAGAGTGTGTCGACAATTTTAGAGACCGTGCGTGTCGGTGCATTCGAAATAAGGGGCCAAGGGGTAAGCGGGTGTACTGGCGAAAATAAATGTGGAGGTAGGGGGGCGTCGACAAGCGTCGAGCGGCGTTTTGGTAAGGGCGCTGGCGTGTGGTTGAATGTATAGGTTGCAAAAGCTGGTCGGCCCGTAGCGGTGCGTTTCCGAACCGCCGGTCCGAGACCCTTCGGCACAGTCCGTTGTAAAGGCTTGAGCATCGTAAGTTTGTAGACCGCGTGTGGCAAGGACGGAAATCTTACCGCACATCAATCCAGGTCAGGAGACCCATAGTGATTCAGCAAGAATCGCGTCTGCGCGTCGCCGACAACTCTGGTGCACGTGAACTGCTGTGCATCCGTGTTCTCGGCGGCTCTGTCCGACGCTCCGCTGGCATCGGCGACGTCATCGTCGCGACTGTCAAGGACGCTGTCCCAGGTGGCAACGTCAAGGAAGGCGACATTGTAAAGGCAGTTATCGTCCGTGCGAAGAAGGAAACCCGTCGTCCAGACGGCTCCTACATTCGCTTTGACGAGAACGCTGCAGTTGTTCTCAAGGGCGATAGCGAGCCTCGTGGTACCCGTATCTTTGGACCGGTTGCTCGCGAACTTCGTGACAAGCGTTTCATGAAGATCGTTTCTCTCGCACCGGAGGTGATCTAGTCTTATGAAGATCCATAAGGGAGATATGGTGATCGTCATTTCGGGCCCAGATAAGGGCGCGAAGGGCAAGGTCATCGAGGCATACCCAAAGCGTGACAAGGTCCTCGTTGAGGGCGTTAACCGCATTAAGAAGCACGTCGCAAACTCTGCTGCCGAGCGTGGCGCCGAGTCCGGCGGAATCGTTACCCAGGAAGCTCCGATCCACGTGTCCAACGTTGCGATCGTTGACTCCGAAGGCAACCCGACCCGCGTGGGCTACCGTTTCGACGAGAACGGCAAGAAGGTCCGTATCGCGCGTAGCAACGGGAAGGACATCTAAAAATGAGCGAGAACTACACCCCGCGTCTGAAGACTCGCTACCGCGAGGAAATCCGCAAGACCCTGAATGACGAGTTCAACTACGACAACGTCATGCAGATCCCTGGCGTCACCAAGGTTGTTGTCAACATGGGTGTTGGCGAAGCCGCACGTGACTCCAAGGTCATCAACGGCGCACTCGAGGATCTGACCGCTATTACCGGTCAGAAGCCGCAGCTGCGTCGCGCTAAGAAGTCCATCGCGAACTTCAAGCTCCGTGAGGGCATGCCTATCGGTGCACGCGTTACCCTGCGCGGCGACCGTATGTGGGAGTTCCTGGACCGCCTGCTGACCATCGCGCTGCCACGTATTCGTGACTTCCGCGGTCTGTCTGATCAGCAGTTCGACGGCCACGGCAACTACACCTTCGGTCTGTCCGAGCAGTCCATGTTCTACGAGATCGACATCGACAAGATCGATCGCCCTCGTGGTATGGACATCACCGTCGTTACCACCGCTACTAACGACGACGAGGGCCGCAAGCTCCTGCGCGAGCTCGGCTTCCCGTTCAAGTAAATAGAGCGCTAAGAAATCCCAACTCCCCGGAAGGGGCGTTGGGATTTTCTAGTTTTACCGAGCAGCTTGACTTCAAAGGCGTGCAGGCGCCGGCTTGTGCGGGTGTGGCTTAGGCGCTTTCGGCGTTGGTGTGCGTGGTGCCCTCATACTGCCAGCCGACGACTGCGTTGCGCACCGCTGGCTCCAGCGGATTCGCAGGTTGAATGCAACTGATGGTGAGAAGGCGGCCGGGCATGGGGCCTTCGCCCCAAATAGAGGCGTCGTCAGAAAGCCCCTGTTTATCTGGGTCGTGTAAATCGGTAGCAGTATAGATGAGCCAGTTCTGGCCGGAGTTCTGTGTGCGCACGTAGAGCTTGTCCCCCAGATGAACCTTGTGCTCATTCGCGGAACCATCGTAGAGGTTATTGAAAACGCCTGGCACGCCCGCACCGGTATGGCCGGCAATGACCACGATGTCCTGGGACGTCGTGCCCGGCAGAGAATAAGGGCGGTCTTCGGCAGTATAGGTGCAGGCCTTATTCATGGAGTCCGGATTGATGGCACCGTTGACTACGCGGCAGGAGCCGTCTTGAAAATCGGCATGAACCTCAATAGCTGGGATGAAGAGCTCGACTGCAGGTGAAGGATCGATGGCAGGTGCCTCTTCTGCAGTGACTTCATTGGTCTCTAGACCCTCTGGTGGGTTGACCACCCGGTTAATCGTGCTGGCGAGTAACACCGTGGCAACGATGCCGATAACCACGCGAAGGATGCCGGAGGACTTCCATACCTTTTTGATCCGCTCCCACAGCGTGGGTTTGCGGCGGTGTCGGGGAAGTGAGGTGTCCTCAACGCGGCGCGGTGGGCGGCGGCGCTGTTGTTGGCGGGTGCGCGTTTCGGTCTGGCGCCATTGGCGATCAGCATCTGTGCGGTCGGATCGCGATGGAACGCTCCGGCGCCCATGAGCGGGAAGCCGATTCGGTTCCCTCCGCGGCCGGTAGTGGGAATCCATGCGACCTCCGAAGAGAAATTAAGGGTTATGGGAAAGCTCTAGCTTACAACGAAAGGGCGCGCATACCCGGAATTGGCTCGGAAACAGGTGGCCACGATAAGATTAGAGGGATTTAATTCGCTCTAATTAATGAGGTAGAAGATGTCTCTCAATGATTCCGCAAAGGCGGCGGCTGTCAAGAAGGTCACCTTATTAGATGAATCCTTCGCTCGCTTTGCAGTTCGTGCTACTTTGGCCGGCGTGTACCTGTGCATCGGTACCGCCTTCGCCGGTGTGGTAGGCCAAGCTGTCAATGGCGTTGCGCCGGGTTTGGGGGCTGTGGCTTTTGCCCTGTTTTTCGGAGTCGGCCTATTCGCCATTTTGCTCTTGGGTGCGGATCTGGCTACCGGCAACATGATGTACATGGTCTATGCCGCCAGCAATAAACACGTGGCATGGGGCAAGGCCTTTTACTTGCTGCTTATTACCACCATTTTCAACCTGGTGGGGGCGATCATCTTTGCCGCCATTATGGCGATGTCCGCCAAATTTGCTGACTTGGATCCTTCGCACCTGCTGGTGACGGTTTCTGAAGGCAAGCTCATCAAGTCCCCGCAGGGCATGCTGGTAGAGGCTATCGCCGCGAACTTCGTGGTCAACATGGGCATCGTCGGTGCCATCTTTGCCAAGGATGCGGCTTCGAAGTTCTTTGTCATCATCCCGATTATTGGTGCTTTCGTGGCGTTAGGCCTAGAGCACGTCATCGCGAACTTTTGCCTGTTTAGCATCACGCTCTTCGCTTCCGACCCGTTGCCGGCCACTCTCACTGTTGGCAACGTAGCGCTCAATTGGATCCTGGTCTGGATCGGCAACTTTATTGGCGGCGGCCTTTTGGTTGGCGGCGTCTACGCGTGGCTCAATCGCGGCCCTGAGGCCTACCGCGACTAAGCGAGCTCCCCGGAATAAAGGTTAAAGCGGTCGCCGCGGGCGAAGCCCACGAGTGCCATGCCAGTTTCGCGGGCTGTCTCTACCGCTAGGGAGGAGGCGGCGCTGACGGCAACGAGCATGCCGAAGCCCGCCATCGCCGCCTTTTGGACGAGCTCAAAGCTGGCGCGCGAACTCATGACCAGAATGAGGTCATCCGCGGGAAGTCGGTTCTCTAGTAGTAAGTGGCCGATGACCTTATCTGCGGCATTGTGACGGCCAATATCCTCGCGGATGACTACCGGTTCACCGTCTAAGGTGAACGCACCGGCGGCGTGAATGCCGCCGGTCTTTTTAAATTGCTTCTGCTCAGCCCGGAGCTTGTCTGGCAGCTTGGCGACGACATAGGGGTCCACTGGTATATGCGGAATCGGGTAGCGGGTCTGCTTAGTCAAAGCCTCGATAGAAGAGGTGCCGCATACGCCGCAGGCAGAATTTGTGGTGGTCAACCGAAGATCGCTCAGATCCAGCACATTCTTCTTCGCCAGATCGATGTCGAGCAGGTTGTAGGTATTCATGCCGTTGACGGTGGCGCCGGCGCAGTAGCGGGCCTCGGTGACGTCGCTAAGCGAAGCAATATGGCCCTCTGAATGCAAGAATCCATGCGCCAGCTCAATGTCATGGCCGGGGGTGCGCATGGTGGTGGTAATGGTCTGGCCACCCGCGCGGATTTCCAGGGGCTCCTCGCCGGCGACGGTATCGGCGCGGGTATCGACCTGCAGGCCATCTCCCAGGCGGACCTTGGTGACGGCAAAGGTGGAATTTTTGCGGCCGGCCATTACTGCAGTACCTGCTTTAGGGTGTCGATATTGCTGCGGGCTTCCTCTGCGTTGCCGGAAGCTAGTCCCACGAGGAAGGCAGTAAGTGGGGCCGCGGGGCGGGAGCGATTGTGCGCGACGTCCTTGGTGAGGTCCAGGATTTCGCGGGTGAGTGCGGTCGCCTCCTGATGATCGAGGCCGAGGTGACGGGCGGCTTCTTCGAGCCACTCGTGTGCGGATTGGATGGGGTCCTCGTGTGTTTGGCTCATCACCATCTCCTTATTCACGTTCGTGCTGGTCTCGACTCTAATGAAGGCACAAGACTATTTGGAAAACCGCAGGTTATGGCGTAGCATAGTACCTCGTGCTTGCGCCGAGGCGTTGGCGTGCCCCAATCATTGTGGATTTTGGCACGCTGAGCTGCAGAAAGCGCTGAGCCGATGCAAGAACTGAACATCAACTTTGTTGTAGGCCCCTCGCCGTAGATAGCGGACCGTTGTCTGAATCAAAGGGTGGCGAGCGCCTTACGGTATTGACCGTAGGGAGCGTGAGTAGCCCGAAATCACACGGAGAACGCTTTGGTGAGCACGGGAACCGCAACGAGAAAGGTACACGGTCACTCATATGACTATGACTGATCCTATTGCCGACATGCTGTCGCGCGTGCGCAACGCAAGTAATGCGCACCATGACACCGTGTCGATGCCTACCTCCAAGCTGAAGGCAAACATTGCCGACATCTTGAAGCAGGAAGGCTACATCGCTGACTACACCGTCGAGGGCCACACCCTGTCCCTCGAGCTGAAGTACAACAACCGCGAGCGCTCCCTGTCTGGCCTGCGTCGCGTGTCTAAGCCGGGTCTGCGTGTGTACGCAAAGTCCACCGAACTGCCACAGGTCTTGGGCGGCCTGGGCGTGGCTATCATTTCCACGTCCCACGGCGTGCTGACTGACCGTCAGGCTGAGGAGAAGGGCGTAGGCGGAGAAGTTCTCGCCTACGTCTGGTAAAGGGAGGTTTGACACATGTCTCGAGTCGGTCTAGCACCAATCGCCGTACCGAACGGCATCGAAATCAAGATCAACGGCCAAGACGTTGAGGTTAAGGGCCCAAAGGGCACCCAGAGCGTTAACGTTCCAGAGCCTATCGCCATCAACCTGGAAGACGGCGTACTGTCCGTCTCCCGCCCTGATGACCACCGCAAGCACCGTGCTCTGCACGGTCTGTCCCGCTCCCTGCTGAACAACGCCGTTGTTGGCGTGACCGAGGGCTACACCATCAAGATGGAAATCTTCGGTGTCGGCTACCGTGTCCAGCAGAAGGGTAAGGACCTGGAATTCAGCCTGGGCTACTCCCACCCGATCCTCATCGAGGCTCCGGAGGGGATTACCTTCGCAGTGGACGGCGCAACCAAGCTGTCCATTACCGGTATTGACAAGCAACTAGTCGGACAGATCGCCGCAAATATCCGTCGTCTGCGTAAGGACGATCCTTACAAGGGCAAGGGTATTCGCTACGAGGGCGAGCAGATCCGTCGCAAGGTCGGAAAGACGGGTAAGTAAGCAATGGCAAACACTGAAAACACCAAGCGCACTCCAGTCGGCAAGGACATTTCCTCTCGTCGTCGCGAAGCACGCGCACGCCGTCACTTCCGTATCCGTAAGACCCTGCGTGGCACCCCTGAGGCACCGCGCCTGGTTCTTCACCGCTCCTCCCGTCACATGCACGTCCAGGTCATCGATGACCTGGCAGGCCACACTCTGGTCTCCGCATCCTCCATGGAGGCGGACGTTCGTGCACTCGAGGGCGATAAGAAGGCCAAGGCCGCCAAGGTAGGCGAGTTGGTTGCCGAGCGCGCTAAGGCCGCTGGCATCGAGCACGTCGTATTTGACCGCGCAGGCTACAAGTATCACGGCCGCGTCGCTGCGCTGGCTGACGCCGCACGTGAAGGTGGTCTGAAGTTCTAATGATCATCGTCAACGGAAACATCAACGGAAGGAACGCCTAATGTCGGACCGTGAACAGCGTGACGGCGGACGCTCCGCCGAGAACAACAAGAACAACCGCGGTGGCAACGGCCGCCGCAACGATCGTCGTAACCAGCAGGACAACGAGCGCGATAAGTACATCGAGCGCGTTGTGACCATCAACCGCGTCTCCAAGACCGTTAAGGGTGGCCGCAACATGTCCTTCACCGCCCTCGTCGTCGTTGGTGACGGCCAGGGTCAGGTTGGCGTTGGCTACGGCAAGGCCAAGGAAGTCCCGGCCGCAATCCAGAAGGGCGCTGAAGAGGCTCGCAAGAACTTCTTCCGCGTTCCGATGATTGCCGGCACCATCACCCACCCGGTTGAGGGTCGCGACGCAGCTGGCATCGTCATGATGAAACCTGCCGCACCTGGTACCGGTGTTATCGCTGGTGGTGCTGCTCGTCCAGTGCTCGAATGCGCTGGCGTGCAGGACATCCTGTCGAAGTCCCTGGGCTCCGACAATGCACTCAACGTCGTCCGCGCTACCGTGGACGGCCTCAAGCAGCTGGTCCGCCCTGAAGAGGTTGCCGCACGTCGTGGCAAGTCCATCGAAGAGGTCACCCCGGCCCGTATGCTGCGCAAGCGCGCAGGTCAGGAGGCATAAGCAATGGCTCTGAAGATTACACAGGTAAAGGGCCTGGTGGGCACCAAGCCGAACCACCGCAAGAACATTGAGGCTCTCGGCCTCAAGCGCATCGGTCACTCCGTAGTTAAGCAGGACACCCCGATCGTTCGCGGTATGGTTCACAAGGTTCGCCACCTGGTCACCGTCGAAGAAGTGGCAGGGGAGTAAACCATGGCTGATATCATCAAGCTGCACGACCTGCGCCCAACCGCAGGAGCAAACAAGCCTAAGACCCGCGTCGGCCGCGGTGAGGCATCCAAGGGTAAGACCGCTGGTCGCGGTACCAAGGGCACCGGTGCTCGTAAGCAGGTTTCCGCTGCTTTCGAGGGTGGCCAGATGCCGATCCACATGCGTCTGCCTAAGTTGAAGGGCTTCAAGAACCCGAACCACGTTGAGTACCAGGTAGTTAACGTTGCTGACCTGGCTGAGAAGTTCGCAGATGGCGGCGACATCACCGTTGCTGACATCGCAGCTGCCGGCTTGGTCCGCGCTAACAAGCCGGTCAAGGTTCTGGGCAACGGCGACATCAACGTTAAGTTGAACGTCACCGCTGACAAGTTCTCCAAGTCTGCTGTAGAGAAGATCGAGGCTGCTGGCGGTTCCGCCAACACCAAGTAATCTCCTCTAGGTAGATTTCATCCCCCTCTCCGCACACGCGGGGCAGGGGGATTTTTAGTGCTTTATGACGGCT